>JAYTCQ010000052.1:0-9455 GCA_043736395.1 Blastocatellia bacterium
CCGCCTGAAGGCGGGACTACGAACGATTGAACTTTTTTACTCCTGAATAACTTAGTGCCTTGATGCAGAGCTTCAAACAAATCACGATTGTCGGCTGCGGATTGCTTGGAGGTTCGTTTGCACTGGCATTACGTCGAGCAGGTTTTACTGGCAAAATTACAGCCTGTGGTGGCAATCGTGGAGCCAAGCTTGCAGTCGAAATGGGCTTGGTGAATTCGTATGAAGAGAGCTTTGAGCGCAATGCTTTATGTCAGGCGGATTTGATATTTTTAGCGGCTCCGATTGGCGCAATTCTTGATTTCCTCAAAACAAAAACTCCACAAATAAAATACGGCGCGATAGTCACAGATGCAGGCAGCACGAAAGTTGAAATCTGTCGCGTAGCTGGTGAATTCATACCAAAAGAAATCAGCTTCATCGGCGGGCATCCGATGGCAGGAAGCGAGCAAACAGGCGTTGAATATTCACGTGCTGATTTGTTCGATGGCGCGACGTGGGCTTTGATGGATGATGCTTTGAGTAGTCCTAAAAGCTTTGAGCAAGTTCAAAATTTACTCACATCAATCGGAGCCAAACCGCTCATCACAGAACCTGAAAAACACGATGCAGCAGTTGCGCTTATTAGCCATTTTCCGCAGTTACTTTCCAGTGTTTTAGCGACTACTTTAAAAGATGGCGAGGATGAATTAGAGCGAAATCTGGCGGCTACGGGATGGCGTGATATGACGCGACTCGCAGGCAGTTCCTGGAGCGTGTGGCGCGATATTGTGATGACGAATGACGTGAATATAAGTGAGGCTGTTGGCGCAATGATTTCGCATTTGGAGCAAATCAAAGAAGCTCTCGAACAGCGCGATTTTAATCAGGTTCGGGAATTATTTGAAGAGGCGAACGCTTCAGTCGAAAAACAACGAAAGGTGCGTTATCGTTTGTTTGATAAGCAGTCGTGACGCGATAAATATAGCTTGTATCAGGCAATCTTAGCCACAGGTATAGATTGGCGTTCTAGTTGTGATTGCTGGCGTCGCAGTTGGTCTAACTGATCAAGTGTTTCACCGGTTAAATATTCAACACCGCAAGAACTACATTTGATATAGGGGACGTCTTCAACAACCATCATTTTTATTCCGTGTCCAAAAACTTTTGTATAACGCACAATCTGAGCCTCCGGTACCCCGCAGACATCACATTGCATTTTGTTGGAATTTTTAGGTTTATTCATAACAATTTAAAAGCAGTGATTACAACAGTTGCCTCATTGAAACCAAGTCTAGCCACAACGCACATATTATCGTAAGCCAAAGTTTCTCCTTCTACCAGATATTTCCATTCATTAAAATCTTCATCCCACTGACGTTCAACTATTTCACCTTGAAGTATACAATGCTCCAAATCGGCCTTGAGCAAATCATCATCAATCATTTCATCGTAAGCGTGACCTTGAACGATTAACCGATTTATTCGTACGCTCTGGCGCATTTTCGCCAAAATCTTGTCAAACATAATGGGGGATTTTTGCTCGAAATAATTTAAGATTTCTCTGCGACTACATTTTTTTAAATAGCGCGAACTAAAAGTTCACGCTACGTTAGAACGCATTCATTCCAGTAATATGTCTGCCAATCGAAAGCAAATGAACTTCGTGCGTACCTTCATACGTATAGACAGATTCCAGATTTGCCATGTGGCGCATGATTGGATATTCGCCCATGATGCCGTTGCCGCCGAGGATTCCACGGGCGGAGCGAGCTACGTCGAGTGCCATTTGCACGTTATTCATTTTTGCCATAGAAACATGCAGGGGATCCATTTCGCCTTCGTCCTTCATTCTTCCCAGGCGCAAACACAGCAATTGCGCTTTGGTGATTTCTGTCACCATCTCGACTAATTTTTTCTGGGTTAATTGATAACCCGCAATAGGACGATCAAATTGGACGCGCTGTTTGGCATATTCCAGAGCCGTTTGATAACAATCAATCGCAGCTCCGATCACTCCCCAGGCGATGCCGTAGCGGGCCTGGGTCAGGCACATCAGCGGACTTTTTAATCCATTGCTTTCCGGTAAAAGATTTTCTTCCGGGATCAAACAATCCTGAAAAAACAATTGTGAAGTTACGGAGGCGCGCAGGCTCATTTTGTGATGCAGCTCCGGCGCAGTGAATCCGGGTGTTCCTTTTTCAACTAAAAATCCGCGAATTTTATCGTCTTCGGTTTTGGCCCAGACGATTGCGAGGTCGGCAATCGAGCCGTTCGTGATCCAGGTTTTACTGCCGTTAAGCATCCATCCATCTTTTGTTCTCACTGCTCGCGTAGTCATGCTGTCAGGATTTGAACCGGAATTTGGTTCAGTTAATCCGAAACATCCGATGACTTTTCCGGCTGCCATTTGTGGGAGCCACTTCATTTTTTGCTCCTCAGTTCCGAACGCGTAAATCGGATACATACACAATGAACTTTGTACGGAGACGAAGCTGCGTAAGCCCGAATCTCCGGCTTCAAGTTCCTGTGTCGTCAATCCGTAGATGACGCTGCTGGCTCCAGCGCAGCCGTATTTCTCAGGCAATGTGACGCCGAATAATCCAAGCTCGGCAATTTCCTGGATTAATTCTTTCGGGAAATAGGCCTTTTCATAAGCGTCCGCGATGATCGGTTTGACGCGCTCTTCGACAAAGGCGCGAACCGTTTTTTGCGTTAATTTTTCTTCTTCGGAAAGAAGGGAATCAATATTATAAAAGTCAGAAATTGCAGGTTTCATATTTTATTTGTCCGACGAATTGTTAGGTCAGGCGAAATTTGTTGTAGTCACATATTTTCGACAGGCTGGAAGCCTATCATACCTTAGACGTCAATTTCAGAAGGGAAAGTTACTTCCAGAGTCGATCCGGTGCGGTCGGCGGCGGTCGCCCAACCATCTTCGACGCGTCCGATTAAGCCGTGAAAAAGTACATCAGAGCCGTCGAGAATCACCAGGACATCTCCGCTCATGACGCCAGGATTCATCAGTTGAAATTTGACCACCGAAGCGTTGCCATCGTTTTGCTCCACGGTGATGTAATCGAAGTCAGGTTTGTTGATGACCAATGTTTGCGAATTGCTCATCGGATTATTTTGTTCAGCCATTTTCGGTTCCTTCTTTGGTTAATTGTTCTTTTTCGATGTCATGATTTAGACGGTCACGAAGGAACACGATTGATTTGTCGTACGCTTCGTCAATTTGCTTCGCGCGGTATTCAGTGAAACTCACCCATTGATCATTGACCTGAATTTCAAGCTCATCAGTTTTTGGATTTTTACGGGTCAACATTCCCATTTTTATTTCTCCATTGGAGCGACACTGGGAACGCCCGCATCCTGCGGGCGAGCTTCACAATAAAATCACCTTGCATCGCAGTGTACTCGCTCGCCAAGGATTCGCCCGCAGGATGCGGGCGTTCCCAGTGAGAGGCATTCCCCTGCGTGCTATAACGCAAATTCAGAGACGACTGGCGCGTGATCAGATGGTCGTTCCCATGTCCTGGGAATTTTATCAATCCACGCCGCGACACATTTTTTTGCCAGTGATTCACTTGCCATAATAAAATCAATACGCAACCCCTGATTTTTTCGAAAGCCACCTTCCCGATAATTCCACCACGAATAAAACCCGGGATTCGGTTCGTGTAATCGAAACGTATCAATCAATCCCCAATTGGAAATATGTTGCAAGGCCTCGCGTTCCTGCGGGCTGCAATGAATCTGTCCAGCCCAGGCGACGGGGTCGTAGACGTCACGATCATCAATTGTAATATTATAATCTCCGCATAAAATAACAGGTTGTGTGGGGTCACAATTGTCATCAAAGTAATTCCGCAGTTCTTTCATCCACAGCAGCTTGAAGACAAATTTATCGGAATCGAGCGACTGTCCATTGGGAAAATACGTGTTAATAATTTTGATGCCCTCAACCGTCGCGGCAATGAATCGCTTGTGATCACTAACCAGATCGCCATTGAATCCGCAGACAATATTTTCAGGTTGATTTTTGGAAAGGATGGCAACTCCATTATAAGATTTTTGCCCGTAAACGGCTGAATAATATCCGGCTTTAAGGATCGCGTCGGAAGGAAACTTTTCATCAATACATTTAATTTCCTGAAGGCACATGACGTCGACGGGATTTTCGCTTAGCCAGTCTAAAAGATGTTGTAACCGAACTCCGATGGAGTTCACATTCCAGGTCGCGATTTTCATTTGCAAATCATCTCGATCCATTGAAAATAATGAAGTAATACTCATCTTGGCATTCAGCAATGATGCAAGTCAAGCAGGCTTAATTTATGAAAACAATCGCCGCTCGAATCCTCGATCAAATGAATATCAACTACGAATTGAAGGCTTATGAATTCAACGAAGATGAGCTGGACGCTGTCACCGTAGCGAATAAAGTCGGGATGCCGCCGGAAGCTGTCTTCAAGACTTTAGTGGCACGCGGAGACAAAAGAGGAATTTTGATGGCTCTCGTTGCGGCTAATGCGGAATTGGATTTGAAAAAAATTGCGACAGTCAGTGGAAATAAAAAAATAGAATTAGTCGCCGTGAAGGAATTATTTGCATTAACGGGATATGTTCGCGGCGGATGCTCTCCGCTCGGCGCGAAGAAAAAATATCCGGTGTGGATTGATGAAACTGCGATTCTTTCCGAACGAATCAGTATCAGTGCAGGCCAGCGCGGACTGCAATTAATTCTGTCGCCAGAAGATTTACAAAAAGCTACGCAGGCTGAATTTGCTGATCTTTCAAAATAGACGAATAACGACATCATCGGAATTGGGGGAAGCGGAAAACTTTTCTGTTTGTTTCGTTATTTCTGATTGCCCCTTTATCTTTTGATGTCTTTTTTCAAGAATACATGTACAACTTGACACGCAGCAAGAACTCCATATTATTAGCGCACCAAAGCATTACCCAAAATTAAAAAGTGAGAAAATATCATGCCTCGACGTTGGTTATTTAAAACGGAACCGAATGAGTACTCGTATGAGACTCTGGAACAGGAAAAAAAGACGGTGTGGGACGGCGTGAATAATAATCTAGCGCTCAAAAACTTACGTGAAGTGCGAATGGGAGATGAAATTCTCATCTATCATTCCGGCGATCAAAAAGCCATTGTGGGAATCGCCGAAGCCATTAAGGACGCGGCTCCTGATCCGAACGATTCCGACGAAAAAGTAGTCATCGTCCCTATTAAATCCAAACGACGTTTGCCGCGTCCTCTGACCTTGACTGAAATCAAAGCGATTGAAGAACTGAGCGATTTTGATCTTGTGCGTTTGCCACGTTTGTCGGTGATGCCAGTGAGTCGAGAGCAGTGGGATTTGTTGGAAGATGCGATGAAAAATTGAAATAACAACGTAGCGCAATCCAGTCATTGTTGCGACCGCCTTTGCAGAAGGCGAATCTTTCACGCGATCACAATTTTGGCAGGAACCTTAGATTTTTATCATCCTCGCATGCTTTACAAATTCTGCCAGAGTTACTGTAATGTCATAGATTAAGCTTTGTGCCAAAGCCTGTCGCAACCATGGCTGGATTGCGCTACGTTTTATCTCGCACTCACCGCTTTATTTTCATATACCTTCACCACGGGCAATAAAATCCGCGATGGATGGTCTTTATCAAAGTAAATTGTATTGTTAGCAACACGCGTTTCCGCATCAGCTCTCAGTGGTTTTCCAGTATTCGGATTTGGATCAAAGCGCGGATCATTCGAACTCGAAACATGCACGCCGATGCGATGTCCTTTATTGAAAACCAGGCTCGTAGACCACAGGTCAATTTTGAATTTATAGACTTCACCTTTCTTCATAAAAACTTCGTGATCGAAGCCTTCGCGGAAGCGTGCGCGGAGTCCATTATCCTGCACTAAACGTTCTGTACCGTCGGGGTAAACGTCTACCAGCTTCGCCATGAAATCTGTGTCGGGGCAATCCGAAGACGCGAACAGCTCAACTGTTAATGGGCCAGTCACTTCGACGGGAGTGTCGAGCAGAGCAGTTATGAATTTCAAGACATCTTTGCGTTCACCGATGGCGCGTTGATCCATCGGGCCTTTTTTAGCGAATAAATTTGCACCTCCAATCGTTGGGATTGGATTTTTGGGATCGTAGACGTACGTGCTTGAACTCGGCTTATCGCTGAGGACAGCATTGCTCAAAACACCGCCAGCATTCAGAAAAAATGAAGTCGTTCGCGCAGGGACAGGCCACGCCTGCGCGGTACGCCATTCGTTGCCGGGAGCTTTCGGATCAGTCGTGTCTCCCATCACAAAATACCGGACGGCAGGTTCGTCCATGATTCCGTTGTTGACGCCTTTCAGCCAATATTCAAACCATCGCGCCTGTTCGGTTGGATCCAGCGCGAACGATGCTGTTGTCGGATATTTCACTTCTTCGACTGTCCCGTGCGCCCACGGCCCCATCATTAATTTTTGATTTCCGGCAGCGAATCCGCCACCTCGATTCTGAAGTCCCGTGAAGTTATCAATGTTACCTTGCGCAAAAATATCGTACCAGCCGCCCTGGTTATAAACAGGAACTTTTACTTTTTCCCAGTGCAATTTTCCTTCGCGCATATTCGTGAATCCGTCATCAACTGCGTGCTCAAAAGTCAGCTTTAAAATGTCTTCCGCTTTTTGCGCTTTGAGCCAGGTTTCGTTCATCTCTTTGCGGAAGATTCCTCCGGTGTAAAGTGAATGTTGATAGGCGCTGGCGGGAGCGACAATCACATACATCGCCGTCAAATGCGGCGGCGCCATAATCGAAGCCTGATTCGCGGTGATGCCCATCGCTGAGCCGCCCGTCATTCCGATTTTGCCATTTGACCACGGCTGTTTGGCGATCCATTCGACGGTGTCGTAGCCGTCAAGATGATCGTCCATGAATGGCATGTATTTTCCTTCGCTCTGAAATCTTCCGCGACAATCCTGCACTACAATCGCGTATCCTTTCGCCGTCCAAAATGATGGCTTCCCTGAGCCAAGCGTCGTAGACTTGTTGTATGGCGTTCTGGTCAAAATCACTGGCCACGGCCCTTTTCCTTCGGGCAAATAAATGTCAGTAGCGAGTTTTACTCCGTCGCGCATTGCAGCCATTTGCGTTTCAGGTTTGGCGGGAGCCAGAGCCTGCGCTGTTACGGCTGTGGCGGCGAGCAGGAGGGTGAAAATTACCAACAACAAAATCAAATGTTTTTTCATGAGCTACCTTTCGGGATTGAGAGTTTGAGAAATTCAAGACAAGATAATCATACTGCAAAATCTTCAGGAGAAAAATACAATGGTCGAATGGAAAGCAATATTGCTGATTTACCCGTCAATTGAAGTGAGTTTGCCGCTGGGTTGGTTGCGGAAAAAAGAATTCAAGCATCAGTTGCAACAATCGGAAGTTGATGACGCGCTGGAGGCTTGGAAACATTTTCCGGAACTCGCGAACGAGTGCTCTGAAGGCGAAGTGAATATCGTTACGGACACGGTCTACATTGAGCGAACTCTAAATTCATTGACAGCGATGGGTGAGAAAATTTATTGGCCTTCGCCAGTGGATACAAAACCTGAAATTGATCGCTAGGTGAAAACTGGCAAATATGATTCGATTTTTGTTTTCTGGCTTTTGATGAATGCTGTGATCGGCGAAGTCATTCCTTCGGGAGGCTGGGGCTTAGGGATGGGGCCGACTGAACAATCAAATTTTGCGACGTATGCCGCTGTCGGAAATTCCGCCCGCGAAGATTGGACTCGTCCACGGATCGGAGAAGTCTGGTTGCATGAATGGCTTCACGGTGTTTGCAATCACTTTTCCAATAAAGGTTTTCAAATGCCAAGCGGGGACGCGGATGGCGGCGGCAGAAGCGGATATACACAACATGAAGAACACGGCTGGACAGATTATTATCGTGATTTGATGTGTGGCAATGTGACCATTGGTGAAGAGGAAAAAGGCATTACGACTGAGGCGTGGCGGACGGGTTCGATTTTGAATTCGATTGTCTAATTATCACTTGGTATGACCTGGTGGCAGTAGCCCGCGCGTCAGCAAGGGCAGCTTCTATCAGGCGTTCGTTGAAACCGAAGGGAAGCACCTATCGATGCGGCCCTTGCTGACGCGCGGGCTACTGCCACCAGATCACAATTGTAAAAAAATATGAAAAAAATATTTCTTAAAGTTATCGCTTCGACATTTATTACTTTGATGTTTATTGTGCCGATCAACAGCCAGATTCCGGCAAATCCGATCACCCTGATTAGAATCGGGCAGGATCAAAAACAGGCGACAAAAATCACGGAAAATATTTTTCAGGCAATTGGCTGGAGCAATACATTTCTGGTCAAAACTTCTGATGGAAATGTGATAATTGACACTTCGATTGCATTCAATTCTGCGTTGCACAAACGATTGCTCGAAGCGGAATCGAAGGCCGCGATCAAATACATCATTCTCACGCACGGACAAGGCGATCATACAGGCGGCGTGCAAGCCTGGAGGCAGCCGGAAACAAAAATTATCGCCCAAAAAAATCAGGTGGAATTTTTGCATTATATGGCGAGGCTGAATGGGTTTTTCGCCGAACGAAATGCTGCTCAGTTTTCGCTGAATACACCAAAGCCAACGAGCTGGCCAGGGAATTATGGAGCTGAAATTGCACCGAATATTTTCTTCGATGATCAGTATAAATTCGAACTTGGCGGAGTGAAATTTGAAGTGGTTTCTACGCCCGGTGAAACACCGGATCACCTGACGGTGTGGTTGCCGGAGTCAAAAATTGCTTTCATTGGAGACAATTATTACGATTCATTTCCGAACATTTATACGCTGCGTGGAACAGAGCAACGTCCCGCGTTAGACTACGTCAATTCCATCAATAAAATTCTGGCGCTGAAGCCGGAAATTGTTTTGCCCAGTCACGGCAATGCGATTCGTGGGAATGCGGAAATTACGAGATTGCTGACGCGTTATCGCGATGCCATTTTGTACGTCCACGATGAGACGGTGAAGGGAATGAACGCAGGCAAGGATGTGTGGACCTTGATGAATGAAATCAAGCTTCCGAACGCTTTGGACATCGGAGAATCCTACGGAAAATTATCGTGGTCGGTGCGGGGAATTTATGAAGGATATGTGGGCTATTTTGATTTGAATCCGGCGACGATTTACGAGACTCCGGTGTCGGCTATTTTCCCGGATTTGATGAAGCTCGCAGGAGGAGGGGACGTCATTGTGAAATTAGCCAACGAGAAAATTCAAGCCGAAAAATTCGTTGAAGCTCTGCACTTGTGTGAAGTAGTTTTGAAATCTGATCCCGCACAAAAATCCGCGTTGGCAGCAAAGTTGAAAAGTCTCGAAGCATTGAGGGAGAGATGCCGCAACAGCAACGAGCGAGGTTGGCTGGATTCGAGTATTAAAGCGGTGAAAGAGAAATTAAAT
>JAYTCQ010000053.1:0-3180 GCA_043736395.1 Blastocatellia bacterium
TTGGATTTGCACCCGACTTTCATTCATAACCATCCTCGCTACGAGGAACTCAGGACTTATGGCTCCATTGCCGCCTGATTTTTGTCTGCACTATTGTTACAGGATAGATAAGAAATTTTCGTTAATCTTGTCTATCCTGTCTAAAATATTCCTGATGAAAATGCAAAAACGGCGAGCTATTCATAGCTCGCCGTTAATTTCTTGATGGATTCAGACGCCCGAAAATTGGTGATAAGAAATAATCAGTCAATCCGAATTCATCAATTTCAATAATGTGAAGGAGTGGCAGGTTCGGGGCAGTTCCAGCGCACTCCCTTTCCGCACCAGGCGATTGCTCGCGCTAGCGGAAATCCAGGATACCGTACTTTGGGGGTCGGTAATTTATGTTCACTTATTCTCTTTCGCAGTTGAATAAAAGAGGTAATGAAAGGCTGATTCCAAAAAAGTAAAACCCTTGTTTTTCTTAACAAGGGTTTTGGGTAAATGACTCGCCTGCTAGATGTAAGCGCACCGACTTATAATTCCATCACAACCGGAATAATCATCGGTCGGCGTCCAATTTCTTTTTGAATGTGACGCTTCAAATCAATGCGAATTTTTTCCTTGATTTGTGTCCAGTCTACGCGCTCTGCATGCGTAGCTTTTTCAATGGTTTCAGCAACAACACGACGCGCACGAGTACTGAATTCTCCATTTGCATCATTGACCGCCAACCCGCGCTGAATCACTTCCGGCGGCGTTTCCATTTCGCCCGATTGTTTATTGATCGTCACAATTGACACGACCATTCCATCGTACGCCAAATGCTTACGATCACGAATCACCATGTCGTTAATGCGTCCGGTACGAGAATCGTCAATCAGTGTCCGCCCAACTTGAACTTTGCTGCCGACGAAACCACTGTTTTCATCAAGT
This sequence comes from Blastocatellia bacterium, assembly GCA_043736395.1. Lineage (GTDB taxonomy): Bacteria > Acidobacteriota > Blastocatellia > RBC074 > RBC074 > JAFDVL01. Next base: position 916 of record JAYTCQ010000053.1, read on the forward strand.
TCAATCACGTCTCCGCTTTCAGACAAAATAATTCGTTCGGAAGAATGTCCCCATTTTTTCGCCGCGTGTGCGTGACGATATAATTGTCGAGTCTCACCGTGAATCGGGATCAAAAATTTCGGACGAACTGCATCGTACATAATTTGCAAATCGCCCTGCCTTCCGTGTCCTGAGACGTGAATTCTTGCCACACTGCTGTCAATGACATTCGCTTCCTTCTTGAACATATTATTCATCATGCGAGAAATACTACGTTCATTGCCGGGAATCTGGCGTGCTGAAATGACGACGGTATCGCCACTGACGATGCTGGCGTCACGGTGTTGATCTACGGACATTCGCGGCAGCGCAGCCATTGGTTCACCCTGCGATCCAGTCACCATCAGTGTCACTTTTGACGGAGACATTTTTTTGGCTTCGCCCGGACTGACCAACAATCCGTGCGGCAAATCCAGAAAATTCAATCGTTGCGCGGTCTCGAAATTCCGAATCATGCTGCGTCCAACCAGAGCCACGTGACGCCCGTACTCCGCCGCTAAATCGCATACAATTTGCAGGCGATGTATGCTCGTCGCAAAACAGCTCACGATGACGCGCCCTTCGGCCTGACTGAAAATTGTATCCAGCCCTGGAATCACAGATCGTTCCGAACCCGTACGCCCTTCTTTCTCGACGTTCGTGGAATCCGCCATCAACGCGAGCACGCCTTTATCACCGTATTCATTCAACCGCTTCAAATCAATCGCATCGCCAATCACCGGAGTCTCATCAACTTTAAAATCTCCCGTATGAATCACAACTCCGACGGGAGTCGTGATCGCCAGCGCGACACAATCCACCAGCGAATGCGAAACCTGAATAAATTCGATGCCAAACGGCCCTAATTCAAAGCTTTCCAGCGGCGCAATCGTGTGCGTCTCAACTTCGCCGAGCAGTCCGAATTCATTCAATTTATTTTCAACTAAGCCAAAGGTAAACCGTGTAGCGTAAATGGGAACATTAACGAGCTGAAGCAAAAACGGGAGTGCACCGATATGATCTTCGTGCGCGTGAGTGAGGACAATTCCGACAATTTCGTCACGGTGTTCCTCAATGTAAGTAAAATCAGGAATGGCAATGTCGACGCCAAGCAAGTCCTCATCAGGAAACATCATGCCCGCATCAACAATCATCATTTGACCGCCGTAACGAAACACGGTCATATTCATTCCAAAGAACCCTAGTCCACCTAAGGGAGTAATTTCTAATTTATCATTCGACATATACAACAATATTTTTAACTTTCCAAAATAGTTGGCAAGTATAACCCAAAGGAAGAATTAAACAACAAAACTCCTTCAGATAGTTTGTGAATAAATTTTCGTTGGGTTTTCGTTCGAATGAAAACGCGTCAAAGACTGTGATTTCAATACTTTGTAAGAATCAAAAATTACGGACTTGAAATTTTCAATAAATTTTCTGACAGCTGCGCCATTTCCTGAAGCGAGAGCGTTTCGCCCCGTCGCCGTCCATCAAGTTTTGCGGCAGTTATCGCATTAGCAATTGATTCATCATCTCCTAGGTGTAACCGTTCCCTCGCCGCCCGCAAATTATTAGAAATATTTTTGCGACGCTGCGCGAAGAGCGAACTAATCAGCGCGACAAAATATTTCTCATCGCTGACTTCTGCGGCAGGCTTTTCGCGTACGATCAAACGCATCATGCTCGAAGTCACTTTGGGAATTGGACGAAATGCGCCTGGCGGAACATCAAATAATTTATGCGCTTCACAGTAAAATTGTACGAGAGCTGATAAATAACCGTAATCCCTGCCGCCCGGAGTCGCAGTAATGCGCGTCACAACTTCGCTTTGTAACATCAACGTCATGTCCGTGATGCAAGTGCGCTCGGTGAGTAAATGCTGAAGAATTGCGGTGGAAATGTAGTACGGCAAATTCGCTACGACGCGAACTTTCGTGGCAGGTTTGATGACCTCAGAAATTTTCACACGCAGCGCATCGGCTTCGACGAGTCGAAAATTTTCTGCCGCGGCAAAGCGAATTTTCAAATCAGGAACTAAATCACGATCCAGCTCTATTGCAATGACCTGCGCTCCCGAAGCGACTAATAATTCCGTCAACGCCGCGTACCCCGGCCCGATTTCAAGAATCGTTTCATCGGGTTTTGGCGCAACAGAAGCGACGATCCGTTTTGGATAATGATCGCCGACTAAGAAATTTTGTCCCAGAGATTTTTTGGCATGCATATGAAATTGGTCTATGAAGG
>JAYTCQ010000054.1:0-24531 GCA_043736395.1 Blastocatellia bacterium
GGCACCACGACCATCAGCGGCGGTAAAGCCATCTGTGTGCTCAACGCCTCTCGGCATCAATGGAAATTTCACCGTGAAGTATGCCGTGGCTACGATGGCATTATCACTGTGCTCAACGCCTCTCGGCATCAATGGAAATTTCACACTTCAAGGGAAGCGACACAGATTATACCGCAGTGCTCAACGCCTCTCGGCATCAATGGAAATTTCACCATAATTTTAAAAGAATACTCTGCCAATACTGGCGAAGTGCTCAACGCCTCTCGGCATCAATGGAAATTTCACTAATGAATTGCAATTCCTATACCAAAGCACTATACGTGCTCAACGCCTCTCGGCATCAATGGAAATTTCACGATGACTTCACAAGCTGCCTGTATCCTTCGCTTCTGGTGCTCAACGCCTCTCGGCATCAATGGAAATTTCACGGGCCTGTCCATTCTTTACTTTTTCGGGTTCGCTGTGCTCAACGCCTCTCGGCATCAATGGAAATTTCACTCAGCCACCGACCAGCGCGCCGAGGCATTCGCCAACTGTGCTCAACGCCTCTCGGCATCAATGGAAATTTCACGTAACCTAACATGAATTAGGCCGCCAAAGTTTCTAGTGCTCAACGCCTCTCGGCATCAATGGAAATTTCACATTCGCGCTGTCCGATCCAACCTGTCTTGTGCGTGCTCAACGCCTCTCGGCATCAATGGAAATTTCACCTTTTACTTATATTAAATCCAAACGGGTACACAGAACGTGCTCAACGCCTCTCGGCATCAATGGAAATTTCACCAGGGAAGTACTCAGATCAATAATGGCCCGAATGATTCGTGCTCAACGCCTCTCGGCATCAATGGAAATTTCACTGTTCCCTTCGATAGTGCGAATCGTTTTATTTTTCAGTGCTCAACGCCTCTCGGCATCAATGGAAATTTCACAGGTTCGACTAGCCAATAGTTGATATTCATTACCAGTGTGCTCAACGCCTCTCGGCATCAATGGAAATTTCACAATAGCGAAGAAGCCAGCCGAAAAGCTGGCTCTCTGTGCTCAACGCCTCTCGGCATCAATGGAAATTTCACGCCCAGGCAAGGGCAGGTGAAAACGCCGCAGACGGGTGCTCAACGCCTCTCGGCATCAATGGAAATTTCACGCCGCGGGATTTTCACCCAATGATTGCAGTATCTTGCGAGGGGCTTTGCGGGGATCGGCAGGAAATTGATTTTTCACGTTCAAATGTACGCCTTGAGTTAACCTGCAACCTTGTTCATCCGCCCATTCCATCGGCGTTCCCGCGATATTCACGCATCTCTCGAAGACCTGAACTTCGTTAACTCTATGTGGCTTTTCAGTTTGCTGCATTTTTCTCCTTTCCCTAGCCAAACATCGTCAGATGCTTGCGTGTGATTCAGGCGATTTCAAACGACTTCGGTTGCTGCGTCCAGGATTCGGGACGGTTGCAGCCTTGCACCCGTTTCTCGCATCCATCGCACAAAGGGATGATCAACAAACGGTCTTCATTCGTCAACAGGCTTTCGAGTTCCCAGCGCATTTTTTCCATCCCGCGCACCGTCAGCCGACAGCGGTAGATCGAATACTGCAACATATACCCATAGCCGTTCAGCTTCTTATGCACCTTGCGCCATCGCTTGGGTTCGGTGATGTCGTAACAAAAAATGTACCAGTGTTTTGGTTCCATAAAAAATAGGTGTTAGGTGACAGGTGTCGGGTGTTAGGTGAGAGTTTTTCACTGAAACCTGACACCCCTCACCTAACACCTGCTATCGCATCCTCCATTTCGCAAATAATCCGCCTTCATTCATCCATTCTTTTTCGAGCAGGCGAACTTCCAGTTCCAGCATCCGCGCATAGCTCAGTGAATAGCCGATGACCGGATGTTTCCACTTATCCGCCTTACGATGTTCATAAATGCCGATGAATTTCTTGCGTCCTTTTTCTGACAACCAAACCTGCGGCCCGGAAATGGTGAAGTCTTCATCTTCGTCCCACTGCCGCCGATTGATCGAAGCGATGACAGCCAAGTCCACCAGCGGCACGCGAAAAATCTCCATCAAATCCAATGCGAGCGGATGCGCCTGGGTGCGTGGTTGATGATAAAAACCAAGCGAAGGATCAAGCCCGGTGACGATAATCGCGTTCGTCATATCTTTCAGCAACAGCCCGTAGCCATACGACAGCATCGCATTGCAACGATCTTTGGGAGGTCGCCGCGAACGTCCATCCGGTCGCATCGCTTCTCCAATGTCAGGCTTCACTAAATGCGGCAGAGCCTTAAAATACTGCGCGCCGATGCTGCCTTCGTATCCGCGCAGGCTGTCAATATTTTCAGCGCGTTGCAAAGGCGAAAATAATTTGCGCATCGTCAGAATCGCGTCTTTCAAATCTATTTCTTCGCGTCCGGCATCCCGGGAAGCCCGGAGTAAAAAACTTAATTGCCCACGCGCTCGGGCTTCGACTAAACGCTTGGCGAGCGACAAACAAAAATCATCATCCGTCAACGCTTTGTATTGCCGGATGCGGCGTTGCACGGAGCCTGAACCCGAAGACCACGATCCAATATGCGTTCCTGCCGTCGTGACCCAATGCACCCCGACATTATTTTCTGAACATAACCGTAATGCCTGCGTCGTGATTTGGGTAAAGCCGTGCAGCACGACCTGCCCGACTTCATGAACGGGACGCAATTGATCGGGTTCATCTTTGGCGTACACTTTCAAACGATCTCCACTGCGCCCCACGCTCGCGCCCTGCGTCATCACGTGAAGTGAGGCGCGATCATCATCGGCGGGAAAGAGGCGGATGGCGGACTTTTCGATTACGGATTTCGGGTTTGGGATTGCGGAGTCAGCGTGAACTTCTGTCAACTCAAGCGACCTTGCTGCCTTCAATCCGAAATCGGCATTCCGAAATCCGCCCTCTCCCATCCTCGCCTCTTCCGGCAAACACACCGGAGCCAGCGAACATTTCGCACAGAGCCGTTCATTCGTCGCCACGGGAGGGCGTTCAATCGTACTTTGCAATTCCCTCGCCCGGTCAATCGCCGCGTGTAAATCCGTCATCGCCTGATCATCAACGGGGACGCGTACCGTCACATTATCAGCGTGATAACGAACCCGCGCTTCGGGAATGGATTCGCCCGTATGCTCGGCTACGAGCGCGGTGTAGGCAATGACCTGAAGGCGATCCGAAGCCCAGGCCTGCGGCGTGCCTTCGCTAGAGCGCGCCGAGCGTCCACGCTTATGTTCATACGGAATCAGCAGCCCATCGCGCTTGCGCAAACAATCCACTTTGCCGCGCAAACCCAGCGTCGCCGATTCGAGTTCCAGCGTATGCCAATCGCCGTCTTCATCGCGTTCAATTTCAACGTGGAGCCGTCGCCCCGCATAAACCCGCGCATCCGCGACGCGCATTTCTTCGACTTCTTCGAGATAAAAAAGCCGTTCACAATAAGCCAGAGCGTGCAAAGACATCACACGCAGCACAGCGTGAGTATTCGTCATAAGATTTTCTCCAATGATTAAAGGCTGAAAAATTTTAGCGAAGCGGTAGCGTTTGGAGTGCGGCTGTTCAGAGCCGCTTTAGTAGAGGCTTGCATCGCTACGTGTCTGCAATGAAAACCTCGACCAAAGCTACGCCCAGCCGTAGCACTCCAAACGCTGCCGCGTGTTATTCATGCGGCGTCCACGTCCACGCGCTTTCTGGCGGAGTTGAAGACCTCTCATCTGGCGCAAAAAGTGGCGCAGAAGTTTTGCTATTATCCGCACGATCAATGCCTACCGTTAGACGACAAGAACCTTTACGCGGCGCATCGTCAGGCATCATGCGTGCATACCAATATGTTTCGGGCGGAGGCTCGGCGATGAGGTCAATGCGATCAAACAGTAAATTGTTATCTCCGGCAAAGGGCAAGCCGTAACGAGGTTTTTCAAGTTCACCACGCAAGCCTTTTTTGATTTGCTCTTGCAAAGTTTCATCAACAGTTTGAATGCCGATAATTCCGACATAATTAACCAACAATTCACGTCGAACAGGCGTGAGCCAAGATTTTGCCCCGAGAGTCAATTTAGCAAGTTGCTTTGTTTTTTCATCTGTTCCAACTCGGTAGCTGTGAAGCTGTTGATATATCGAATTTTTTTCGGGTTGTTGAATCACGCCAATTGCCAACCGCAAACATGGCAAAGCTTTGAGAATTTCCGTGGTTTTCAGATTGCTATAATCACGCATCTCAATCCCCGCCAAATTAAGAACCAACCCGTAAGCAGTAGATGGCGGCATAACAGGTGCAGTACTTCGATAAACGCCTGCCTGGAATCCGCGAAAAGCCGCAAATGGTGCGTGAATTTTAAGCCAAAAAGTATTCATAAAATTTACTCCGTTTTAAGAAATTCTTCGCTGACTTTTTCAAGCAAAATTTGTGGATTGTCATAAAAATGTACCCCTAAATCTGTAAATCTTTTCTTTTCGGTTGCCTCCATATTTCTCGCCAAATCTCCGCCAATCCAAAATTCGCTTGCGGGTAAATCATTTTCGTTAATGCGGTTAAGTTCGGTGAAGTTTCCGTCAACGCCAAACCCATAAGTATCAAAACCCGCAATCAAACTTGGAGTTAGACGAACAAGAATACTTTTCGGCGACATCTCGTAAAAACTTCGAGCGTGTCCACCAGCGACATTGGTTAATTGTCCGATGCTTTTTAATAAGGCTTTTGTCCAAATTGGTTGTGATTGGCAATCTTGTCCGGCAAGTGCAAACGGGTATTGATAGGCTGTGTGAACAATTTCTCGGTGAATTAAAGCTGAAGTTGATGAATTTCTAAAAGGTGCTTTGCCTTCTTTTGGGTCTGCGTTAAGCGGCGACTGATGAAAGACGGCATTAAAACGATACGGCATCAACGAAACTGCCATATTCATGCGGAAAATACTGTCGCGTTTTGAAGGCAAGCCTTTGTTTTTCTTGATTGCTTCATTGTCGGCAACCATAAAACCGAGAAGGAAATCATCGGCAAATTTTGAAGCGTTCGGAAATTCCTTAAATTCAACTGCGAGCTGGTCTAAATCGTGTCGGCGTTTACGGTTGATGTTACTATCAGGGATTTCGTTAGCCAACATTTCACGTAAAGCATTGCGCATTGATTCAGGGCTGATGATTGTATGGTCTTTGCCGCCTTTCGATATTTTCTGCAAGATTGTGCGGTTTGCTTCAGATTCACCACGATAATTTGAACTCGGTGCAGCATACGTCAAAACGGTTGCGAATAAATTTAATTTGCTCATTGTACTTCGACTCCTTCTTTATCTGATTTAGAACTATAGCCGTTAGCTGAAAGTGCCAACATGGTTAATGTACGAACTTTGTTTGAGTTATTGTGCAATTCACTTGCAAGAGCGATGAAATCATCTTGTTTCAGAAATTGCGGAAATGAACATAAAGTTGAGACAAAGTAATCTATAAAATCCGTTTCGGTACGACTACGAATTGCAAGAAACGCTTCGCGTGCTACCTCCCCTCGAAGCTCATAGTGCTTGTTTTTTTGGGGTGAACTCTCACCTTTCCATTCTTTTTGCCATTTATTTGCTGGAAATTTGTAATCTACTTTTGCACGCAAATAATTGCCTACAAGTTGGTATATCAAACCTGGAACATAATTTTCATCGTTCATTTTAAGTGCTCCTTTTAATTCATTTGTAATTCCAATATCTTCAAAAGCTTTGCGTACATCGCTACCAAAATAAAAATTATCAATTGTTTGTTCTGAATCTGTTTTACTCAGAAGTGCATCACAATTATCAAACCAATCTTTTTCGTTTAAAACATTCAATATCATTTGTTGACGAAAAAGATTGTCCGTAAATCGGTTCTTAACTCTTTGATATTTTGTAAGTATTGTTCGTGTTGGTGTAACTCGTTTTTGAACTTCGATTTTTGCACTATCGCCGTCTCTAACGATATGAATCACATCAACACCTGCTAAAAGGTTATCAACCTCAGCTTGCTTTTCTTTTTCAGCAATTAGATTTGCTAACTTAGAAGAAAAATCAATTGCTCCTTCCACCGCAATATCAACAATACTTTGTTTTGGATAAGAAGATGTACCAATTAGGTCAGGTCTACGAATTTTTAAATAGGCTTCATAACCATCGCAGTAATCTATCAGGTTAGCAATGTCTGGAATTGCTAAAGTAAAGGGTTGATATTCAGTTTTAACTGATTTGCTTTTTTTGTCGTAATTAGAAATTCTTGTTAAGTATATTGGGGTCGCAAAAGTCCAAAAATTAAGCAAGAATTTCCATTTAAAATTGTCTTGAAATTCGACTAATTCCGCATTGAATTCCATTGCTCCTACAAATGTATTGCTTTTCAAGAATGTAGATTCACGAAGACTTTTATTTAAATTGCCCCAAGTTTTATCAGCGTCTTCCAAATAAATTCCATCAGTTCTTTTCTTATATGGATTTCTTGTAGCTGGTTTTACCAACATAATATTCCACATAAAATCTCGCCATAACTTCACCCAATTGCCATACTTTCCATCAAAAGTTACATCATAATCAGCTAGAAATGCTCCTCGCGGAACAGCTTCAGGATATATGTAATACAGTTTCTCCGTTGTCTTACCTTTCTTATCGGTTACTGCTCGTTTTTCTTCGCGCAATGGCGGAACCTCTTTTTTTGCAGCCCCTTTACCCTTAGTTCGCAGGCTCTGCTCTGCTCGTTCCTCAATAAATGCGGCATAAGATTTGTCAAAAAGAAACTGCAAGCCTTCCTGATTAATCTGCAAAGTCGCACTTAGTTCGTCAATTTGCGAAATTTCACAAATACCTTTTTTATCCGGCTCACCTTTCAACCAGCGAACCATCAAAACTAAACCTGCAAGCCCAGCTCGATGTTGCGAAGAAGGCAATTCAGCAAGGTTGTATTCAAGAGTTAATATTTCACTCATTTTCGCCCTCCAATTCCGTCATAAAACCAAAATCTTCGTCATAGAATTTACAGTCGGCAACGCTCAGATATTTAGGAAGCCAAGACGGTTTCGCTATTTCGTTTTGACTAAATTTCTTTGGAATGCTGATAACATAAGCATCAATCTGATCTTTATTTTTGAGTCGTTTTTCGACCTCATTTAAATCTTCACCCGACAAAATACAAGGATTTGTAAAGTTATCAATTTCCCGAAAACTACCCGGCACCGCGTAGTAACCGCTACTTAAAAATGGTGCAAAATCGCCATCGTGTTGGCGTTCTTTTGGAGAGTGTTCTTCTAATTTTTCCGCTAAACATCTTTGCGAAATATCTTTCTGCGGCAAATCGTTTAAGAAGATCAAAGCAGTTTCTAAATCTTCTTTTTGGTTATAAGGTTTATCGCTTTCGGGCATATACACGACCAAACGCGAGCGAAAATCTTGACCTTTGGCGAGATGACGATTTGAGCGTCCAAACCTTTGCACGAGTGAAGGAATCGGAGCAATTTCAGTAATCAAAACATCTGCGTCCAAATCCAAACTCATTTCGCAAACTTGCGTTGTGATTGCGATTTGCGGAAATTCGGTTTGTTTGAAAGCATCAACCGTTGCTTCGTGTTTCTTTTTTCTGTCCTTCAATCGAAATCGGCTGTGATAAACCAATGCCTTGATTTCGTGCTTGTTTTTGAGTCGTTTGGCGATGTTCTGGCAACGCTTGACTGTATTGACAACCCACAAAACACGCTTTCCCGCTTTGTACTCGGCGGCGGCAATTTTAAGTGCTTCATCTTCATTCGCTACAAATTCAAGATTGTAACGCGGGTGAGTTTCAGCTTTTTCAAGGTCTTTCAGTTCGGCTTGTTCTTCCTTGTTCGGATAAACGCGCAAGCCGACTTTTTCGAGATTTTGAATCCGAGTCTTCGGCAAAGTTGCGGTCATGCACAAAACCGGAATATCAAAGTTTTGAAGAAAACAAACCAAATTTTCAAACATCTGCTTATCAAAACTATGAACTTCATCAATAATCACCGCACTATCAGCCAACACAGGTAACAAACAAAGGCTTGAATAGCTGTGTTCGAGGAAGCTCAAAAATTGGTCAACCGTCGCACTAAAATATCTTTTCCCCCAAAAGCCTAAAGCAAAAAGTCGGGCGTTTGTTTCGTAGTCTTTATCTTTCGTTGCTTCGTTAGGATTATCCGCAATCCCCTCAAGTTCATATTTGGCAGTTCCGTGGAGCAAGCTCGCCTCAGCTTCCGGCGCATATCCAACATAATCTTTGAAGCCTTCAGTGGCTGTTCCGCGTGTCGGATAAAGAAAAATCACTTTGCCGATTTCGTGAGCCTGTGATTGCGCTTCTGCCCATTTCCAGGCGGCAATCGTTTTGCCCGAACCGCAAGCCGCCAAAAGCAAAGCACGTTTGCCTAAAGTCGCAGATTTGAGTTGAAAATCATTCCACTTAACAGGCTTATCTTTGAAAATCTTCTCGGCTCTTTTATTAATAATCGCTATTGCTACTTCGTCGTTTTCAATCGTTTTTGAATGAGCCTTTTCGTTGATCCAGTCTTCAATGACTTCCCCTTCACGAACTAAGCCCGATGCAACAGCATCCGAAGCAATCAAACCTGCTTTGACCGTAAGCAGAAGGTTTCGACGTTCCGGCTTGTCTTTTTTTGCTTCTTTGTTGATGAGTCTTTTGAAATCTCTTGCCGTATCAAAACCGTTTTCAAGTGCATCAATCCACGGCGATTTTTCAGCCCAAACTTTCAAGTCAATTCTGAGATTATTTGACAGCTCAGCAATTTCTTTGATGCGGTCAAAAATTGCGTTTATTTCGTAGTGCGAATCAAAAAGCTGTAAAAATGGTTTTCCTTTCGATTGCATCCATGTCCATTTTTCATTATCCGCTGACGCCTTGATGTGGTGCGATAAAACCGCTCCGGTGATTACTTCTAAATCAAGATTTTTATTCTCTGAAAGCCATTCGCGGACTTCGGGCAAATGCAAAAGCAATGCACTCAAATGTTCATGTCGAATTGTTTGCTGATAAAAACCACTCTGCGAAACTGCTTGTTGAAAGTCTTCGTTTGCTTTGCCGATGTCGTGAAATAATGCGGCAATTCGCAAATTCAAAAGAAACTTTTGTTGTTCGGCTTTTTCTTTAATTTTGAAAAAACGACACCAATTTCTGCCCCAACGCTTTTCGAGGCAAAAAACTTCTCTCGCGGCTTTTTCTGTATCATCGAGATGTGATTGCAAGGTTACAGGTTCTCGCCCTTCTTTTTTACTTTTGGCGAGAAGCGGTTCAAGAAAATTACTCATTGTGTTGTGCCTCCTGCATTCGCTTTGGCGGCTCGCCAATAACTCTTTCTAAATTGATCGGATTAAAATACCCGCACCCCATCTTGCGCCGTCCCCCCAAACCTTGTTCTTGCAATTGAATCGAAGCGTCATCGCTCAATTCGTGCAGGGCTAAGCCAAAGCCGACAATTGTATGTGTGCCCACTTTCAGGATGCGGCGCGGGCCGACGACGATTTCGCCGCGGATGCTGCGTTCGTTTAGTTTGCGGCAGACGGCATCGGTAAATGTCTCCGGTTCGGTGAAGCCTTTGATTGTTACGATCCGCGCATACAGTGCGCTGGAGGGTTGCAGCAAATTGATGTTTGGTGCGCCTAAGCGAATGGCTTGTCCGTTCAGCTTCAACTGTTTTCCGGCGAGCTTCAGCAATAACGGGACGTGTTCCTGTGGCAGGCGCATCCGCAATTTTCCTTGCGGGTCCAGCTGCGTCGTCCCGTCGCCACGCGCTGTGCCGGGGATGGTTTCGAGGGCGAACCAATCGGCGGCGTGGACTTCGGGGACGAGGCGGGAGATCGCGCCGTACATCGCGTAGCCTTGATCGGTCGGCAAGGTTTTGCCGGTGAATGGAAATTTCAGTTCAACTGTCAGCATGACTTTTCTCCCAAATGAATCTCTGATCACTTTTGTTCTTTTTCTACAGCCCACATCTTAAATCTGATACCGGACAAGTACGGGGCAACTTCCAAAATAAATTTCATTCATTGCGTCGGATGGATTTTTGGAGGGTATCGGTGATTTCCTGACGCAGCGAGGTGGGGCTAATGACTTCAACATCTGGCATCCAGCTTAAAATAAAACGCACTAAACCGCGCCCACCGGCTACGGTGAATTCAATCGTGGTCGAGGCGGAGGATTGTGCAATTGTTTTTTGCGTGGGATGGAATTGGCGTTCGGCAAAGACGCGGGCAGTGGCTCCGTGCGCTCGCAGGCGAACAGTGACGGGTTCGCCGTGAATGCCATTAAAACAATATTTACTTAGAAAACTCTGCAAATCCCAATCCGCCGGACGTTCAAAACTACTTTTGAGAATTTCTAGATCACGGATATGGTCAATCGAAAACGGGCGAATTTCGCCGGATTGATGATCGTGTCCAATGACTTTGAGCGTGGCGCCATCGGGGTCAAAATAGACCGCGTAAGGATCGTAATTCCGGTCTTTGGTTTGGTCATTGTGCAACGTGTAATACCGCAATCGGACGCAGCGTTGTTCCATGGCGGCGGTCGTCAACTGATCAATGGTTAAAGCATGCGGCGCGTAATCTTTGGCGGGAACTTGCGCGGTGCCGTAAATCGTCGAGAGCGCATCCAGTTTACCGCGTAAGGAATTTGGTAACGCGGAACGCACTTTTTGCAGCAAGCGTTCCCCATAACCGGTCAACGCCGTCCCAAACGAAGTGACGCCGGTGGCCGCGATGGAACGCTGCGCCAAGAGTAAGGTGGCGAGTTCCGCCGGGGTAAAATTTGGCGCAACGTATTGATATCCCTCCAAAAAATGATAGCTCACTTCGCGCCCCTCTTTTTGTTCTCCGATGGAATGATGAACGGAGAGCGCGTCAATATCGCGGGTAATGGTTTTCGCATCCACGCGGCAAATTTTGATGAGTTCTTGTTTGGAGTGGGGACGTTCCGCCAATTTGAGGGGAATTAAAATCAGGCGGTCGGTCAAATTACCCCGGTGGGAGATTTTTTGTTTGAGCATAAAACCAGGCTGCATCAGGTCGAACGACGAAGTTCAACGGATGGAAGGCTGTCGGCAATGATTGTCTGAAAGACTGAGAACTCCTGTTCTCCGGGGCACCGATGAACAAGTGATGATGGCGCAAGGGGCTGTCACACCCACCAGGTAGCAGAGACCAGAACGAAGCACGGCGTTGACTCTCTGAGTCAATGCTCGAAAGGCGATCCTGCCGCTCTCTGCGATGGGGGTAAATCTCTACACTGTGTATGTTACGAGAAAAGAAGTGCGCTGGAAAGGTTTATTTCCATTTCGGCAGAACGAGAGCAGCGGAGAAGGAGAACGGTTGCTTGGGGAATGACTTCTTTGTGTTCATTTTTTCCTCGTGTTCATTATTTGTGAACACGAGGAAAAAATGAACAACGACCTGGCAGCCGAACAGATTTGGTTCCGGGAAGCACTGGGAGCGATTCAATCTGCTAACAGATTGATCACCCGGTTGACTCCGACGCGACAACGAAAGCTCGCTCTGGACCTCGCAACACCGAGAAACATTGAACTCCTACGCAACATTTCGCAGCAAAAGAAGTGCCGCTGACACTCTTAACAAAGATTGAGGAGACATGCGATTTTCACGCGTTTGACTGGCCCCGTGTGCAACAAGCCATCTCAAGCGACCTCAAAGATTTTGATTTTTACTTTGATTTTGTGGTGAAATCGTCCACGAATTAAAAGCCTTTGGGGTGGAATAACCGCCACCGTTTATCATATTGCCGTTGCGAGGCTGGAATGCTGTGGGCAAGATGAAAATCAAACGTCGAGCCGATCTTTAAAAGCTTTGCCCATTTGCTTTCGGGATACCCTGCCCGCTCCATATAAAATCCTATCGCCTGCTGATACGGATAAATATAATTAAGTTTCTTGAGTGTCGCCGTCAAAATGCTGGCAGAAACTTTATCCTTCGCGCCCTTGAAAGCCTCTAACACCTGATACACTCCTCCCGCATAAGCAGGCCGCACCGTAATATCAATCAACGTCCGTTCAAGCCTTGTGACCTCTAACATTTCACCCGTCTCGCCGGGAACTGTCCCGACCTCCAGTCTCCCCGTGTGCTTTCCATTCACTAAAACAATTTGGTAGTCACCATAACGATAGCTGAGATTTGATTGACGTTGACGATTTGCAAAGGCTCGATCAATCCCCTCTTGCGTGAGTTTTCCGGTAGATGGTTTCTTCGCGCTCTGTTCATAATTCACGTAAATTGTCTTCGGGATTTCATCGGTGAGTCCATGAAGAAAAACCGCACTCCCGTGGGTGAGGTAAGCATTTTTGCGCATTGCTACCGCTACACCATAGGCAGACGGATTTCCCCAGAGATAGCGTTTTTCAACCTTGGCATAATGTTCGGCTGGAATCTCAATTTCGCGGAGCTGCATGGATTCAAGTAAAAAAGCGGCGAACTTCTTTGGGCCGAATCCAAGGGGTAAGTGCCACTCTTCACGATGGGTGTTGAGAATCTCTGATAACTGAGTCACCCGAAAAATACGTGTAGGGGCGTTCTCAAAAGCGTCTTCAATTTTCGGTTTTGCTCGCTCGATTCTTGATGCCATAGTCGTTAATACTGAAGTAAAAATGGTATATATACCATTTCTACTTCCCCCTTTTTCTTCAGTAGTGAATAGGTATATATACCTATTCACTACTGCTGTCAAATAAACAGAATACATCGAATTTTCCAGACAGTGTCTGGAAAACCTCGTGGTGAGAAAAAGAGAGTTTGTGGGCAACCAAAGAAACGGTTGACCTTATTACTGAGGCGCGGCCTTATAAGGAAAATCTTAAAAGCGTATTTACGATAAATCGTAAAATCGTAAATACGGCTATCGGGCGCGACGTGACCGATACCCTCGGTGAATATGAGCTTCCTGTTTTGAAAGCGCAGAGATGCCAGCGTTGATTCCTATGAGAGTTTTGTGACGTTTGTTGGGTTTTACCCTATTGGTGTCGTTTGCAGCCTGCCGCGCCTGAAGTGGGGACGTAAGACCGCCACCCAAGCCCATGTTACAGAATGGGTAATTACTTATATCCCGAAAACAATTTTCAGCGCCTCGGTAAAAGGAGTTAGATAGCTACTTTCTAAAACTCCTTGTTGATTATCAATGCGACTGACATCAACGACCCTGATCTGTTTGAGATTGATATGCCGCTCTTTATCCAGGCCATTCTGCGGGCTAGGGGTGATGTTCACAGCAAAGGGCCAGCTTTTGTGTTCGGGCAGCAGCGGGGCCACTAGCAAGGTGCGTGATTGTGAATTGACAAGGTTAGACTGTGCGATGACGCAGGGGCGTTTTTTCTGCGCTTCTGCCCCTCGGACAGGTTCAAGATCAACCCACCAGATTTCAAATTGACGGTAGATGGGAGTCTTCACTGATCAATCCCATCTAAGGAAGTTACATCCCACTCCGCCAGCTCTTTTTGATAGGCGACATCCCCCGCCTCTTCCAGGTTGGCGGCGAGAATCTTTTTTTGCAGATAGGTCTGCCGCTCTTTTTTCAGCAAACTGCTAATGAAAGCGCTTTTGTTTTTTCCGCCGAAGGCACTGAGAAAAGCATAGGCTTCTTGATCCAAGGTAAAGGTTGCTCTGTTTGACATCGTAATTCCTCCGTATATGATAAATATATCATACAATATAGTATGATTCAAGATGTTACCCCAACAGCCGTTTCCAGAGACTCCTGTCCCAATTCTGCTCTCTTTTTTATCCAGTAATTAATAGGGCGTTTCGTGACTTTTCACTAGCTTCAGGATGTTGCTCGCGCTAGGAATTAAGCCAAGTCGTCGGCTCCGGAAAACGTAACCGGACTTCTGAATTGAGAGAGCAGCAAACCTGGAAACCTCGAACGCCATTCGAGGAAAAGGGGGCGGAGGTTTGTCAACCGCCATTGCTGTATCCGTAGAGCCGGATGCGTCGAGAGGCGCTTGTCCGTGCTCGACGGGGGCACGATTACTGGGGCGTGATGTCGCGTTGCTCTTATCCGCGCAGAGTCGACAGTTGGTGTTGGCGATCCTGGCGGATTCGACCACCTTAGCTGGAAGGATGACCGCAAGAGCATTCGATCTGGAGGCGGCTTTTGTGGCGGCGCAGCAATTACTGGAGATGTTGGCGATGGGCATCGCGGAGGCTTCCTAGAGCTGAAGAAATATATTTTGCCTTGGCCTACCCCAATGGAATCAGGAAGTTTTCCCTTTCCCTGCTGGCAGGATTTCCTGACCTGCTTTTGTCGTTTGATATTTTTGTGTCGGCGCGTTCCTTCGCGTCCAGTGCATGGATTACTTGGGGGGTTACTTAGGGGGTGCTTGGGGGGTCGGACGCTCCTCTCCTGGAGGCAACGGTAAGAGGACGGTCAAAAACGTCTGGTCTTCATGGATTTTACATTCGGTTGGAGGCGAACCATTCTGCCGCCTGACGCGTTGGATTTTGAAATCCCAGTCCCCTGCCCTTCCAGCATCTCCATGCTTGAAGGAGTTTGTTTCCTTATTTTTTAGAGCGAGGAGCTGCGCGCAAAATAGCAATTGAAGTTTTGCTGGGATTGTCGTATTTTTGCATCATTAAGTAGTTGAAATAGAATGAGTAATTATCGAACATTATCATACAAGATTGCCGCTCGCATCCAGCGCCGGAAGGCGCTCGTCTTCGTGCGGGAGGATTTTGTAGATTTGGGTGGATACGATCAGGCCGGGCGCACGACGCAGGTTCCGATCGGTCGTCTGATTGCGGTCAAAGGGCGGATCAATCGAAAAATCAGCTATGGTGGGGCGCATGTCCATTTTGAGCCAGCGACCTGAACAAAACCTTATTGAAGCAGTGTCGCTTCTCAAAGGGGTTAGATGAAAAGTGCATGAAGCATGATGACGGCTTTCTCTGCGTTACGAAAAGTATCCTCAGTCCAAGCATTGGTCCTATCGTTGATGCCAGTGGGATCAGAGAGATTTCACGCTTCCTCCTGACAAGACTTCCCGGCCTGCCTTCGTTGTGACATATTTTTGCGTCGGTGCGTTCGGATGATCGGGATCGGTCATCTCCAACCATCCTTTCGCGAGCAAGGGTTGTAAGTAACGTTCGCGCAGGTGCTTGATACTCCGCATCTTGAGATGTTCCTGAATCCGTGCCCGATCTTGGGGGCTTTCACAGAATTCCAAGAGTGCACGCTCTTTTTCTCCCAGTATCTTTACTTGGGTGGTTACTTGGGGGGTTACTTGGGGGGTCTGCTTCTCCGCCCCGGGATGCAAAGGTAGAAGGACGGTCAAAAACGTCCGATCTTCATCGGTGATAAATTCGGCGGGAGGCGAACTATTCTGGCGCATGACGCGTTGAATTTTCGGAATCCCCGTTCCCCGCCCTTCCGTTAATTTCAATTCTTTGAGAAATTCCCCAATCCGCCGATTGCGATACCGTCGCGCGACAGCTCTCCCGTTCGCTAAATCTTCCAACGAGACCGACCGATCCACGCCTGGATAACTGGTGATGGTCAGATGATCCGGCAAAATGCGGACTTCAATGGGTTCGCGCTCTTCGTAACTGCGGTGGTAGACGGCATTGACCAGAGCCTCCTCGATGGCGGCAAAGGGATAATTGTAAAACCGCGTGGCTTTCGCTAGGTCGGGCTGTTTCGTGACAAATTCCCGGATCGTCGTGCTGCGAAGATACCGCAGGGCTTCTTCGATCATGCGATTGAGTGGACCTCGAAAAATCTGCTCCTGAAAATGATCCCCGCCAGGACCGTCCGGAAAATGCACCACATCAATTTGCGTCGCCGGAAAAAACTTCTCCGGGTGTTCGTTGAAAAACATCAGCCCGACATTGCGGGGGAACAGATATTCGTCCGGTCCATCGACCAGATTCATCTGACGACAGAGACGTGACGGCTCCATCGTCAACGCTTCGTCG
Source organism: Blastocatellia bacterium (assembly GCA_043736395.1). Lineage (GTDB taxonomy): Bacteria > Acidobacteriota > Blastocatellia > RBC074 > RBC074 > JAFDVL01. The sequence goes on from JAYTCQ010000054.1 coordinate 15,954, forward strand.
GCTAATTGACTGCCGATGGATTGCAGAAAGTAATGGAGGAGCGCGGGCTGCAAATCGCGCCAGGTCGCCTGCTGATTGATCCGGTCATCGTGGGGAATGCGCGCCGCCAGGGAAAATAATTCCCGTTCGTCTTCACTGTTGGCGCGCACGGTGGAGGATTGCTTGCGCAAATAATAATGAAAAATGCGGTTGTCTTTGGCAAGGGAAGCGGCGGCTTTGTAAGGACGATGCTGTCCGCCCGGACACCAGATCACGAGCAAATGTTGTCCATCAATTTCATAGGGAGTGGTAATCGGATGATAGGCCGGTTGAAGCTTGTGGTAGCCGAGATTGAGCAGTTCCTGTTGGAGTCCATCCAGCTGGTTGGGGTGTAAGCCAGTGGGCGGCAAGACTGGTCTGCCGTCTTCGGCTTTGACCCCGACGAAAATATAACCGCCGCCCAGGTTATGAAAGTCATTCGCAAAGGCGCACATGGTGTGCAGAACGGCTTCGGGGTTCCAGCCTTCTTTAAATTCCAGCCGCTCCCATTCCACCGCACCGCCACTGATAATGGCATCCACATTGATCGGAAGATTCATCCAAAACCTACTCTGTCTGACGAAGGAAAAGATTACCGGCAACCTAAGCGCGACCGGATAATAAAAAACGTCATTAGAGCATTTTTCAGAGACGAAAGAAAACCGTGAGAACCATGTCCTTTCGTCTCCGGCGTCAGTATTCCTCCGGCAGTAACAAGGTCGTCACACTACGGTCCGCTTCGGTAATAATCCAAAGCTTTTCCTGAAGCCGCGTGTGATACGCCGAGAATAAACGAAGCCGCTGATCCAGGGCATATTCGTTTTCGAACTTGTCTGCCTCCTCCAGCTCGCCCCAGTCCCCGCTGGCATGCCGCTGCAAAAATTCCAGTGGCGATTGCCCGGCGTTTTCCAACGCTTCGAGGGCGCCGGGCGTGGAGACCACCTGCCCCAGCATAAATTTCGCTCCGACGGCTAATAACGTCATCGCTCGCTCCTTTCGGTGAAGGTTCCGTGAGGATCAATGCTGCCGAATGCAGCGCGCAAGGCTCCCCTCCCCTCCGCGCGGCATTCGGACACAGCGAGCGTAAAAAACCTGACAGCTTTCTTTCGTCCCTGGCTCTGTGGCAAATTTCGCGGACGAAGGCAATTTTTTTCTGGCAAATTTCTGTTCTGCGCGGTAGGAAGCCAGACAAGTCGCCGGACACGGAAAACGTGACTGGACTCGGTGGATTGTGAAAGCAGCGCACCCGGCTTACCTCTGGCGACCAACCAGAGCGAAGGGGGCAAACTCACCACTTGCCGCGCGCTGTATCCGTAGAGCCGGATGCCAGGAGACTGGCTTGTCCGGTTCGATGGGGGCTTTCAGGTGTAATCCCTGCCGTGACGGCAGAAGAATCCCTGACTTCTACCCAATGCCAGAGAGTGGAAACCGGGCGACGGAGAAAACCCTTTCAAGGATGAAAGGCCGTGCGAGACCAAAGCAGGTGCAAATCCTGTCGTGGGGATTCCGGGCTGAGAGGCTCGCTTAACCACGCTGGCGTCGGGAGCCTCGACCCTGGTGACAGGGCGAGTCGGAGGAGGAACCGCCTCCGGGATCTGAGTTAAACGCTCAGTCGTGAAGAGCTCAACGATGAAAGGCGTGAATGCGAAACGCTTGCCAGTAACTTCTGATGGAGACGGGATGCCGAACTGTGACAACTCACTGCTGCTGACGGGTAAGCCGATGCTTCCAGCTTCGATTGGCCGAAATCTCTTCTCACGGGAGGAGAGGAAACTATGCTCGGGCGGAGGCCTGAGACATACAGCCAGTGACCCGGAGTGAATCTCCTGAGCGACGTGACGATCAGAAGAAAGACTCGGACTAATTCGGGAAAGACTTTAGTGGCCGCCCGTGGTGGGCGGTGCTGGGCGTGGTTCGCCCAGTGCTTCAAACACCAAAGTCCGGGAGTGTCCCTTGAGTAAGAGTCCGCCAACAGGCGGAGCCGGCACGCTGCAAGGCAGTGGCGCGCGGGTGCATCGGCATCGGGTGGTGCCGATGCCAGCGGAGCGATGAAAGGGGGGACGGATTGTATTTCACGATCCATAGTGTCACCGGCTGAAATGGGTCAGCCGGTTTGCCAGACAGGAGTGGAACTCATTCAAACCTATACGAACATCACCACCGAAGCGAGCGAACTGGCCTCCGATTTCCATCACCGGATGCCGGTCATCCTGCGGCCACAAGATGAATCCGTGTGGCTGGATCCGGCAGCGCCAATGGCAGAATTATTCGATCTGCTGCTTCCCTACCCTGACGATGAGCTGGAAATTTATCCGGTCTCGCGTGCGGTGAATTCTCCGGCCAATGACAATGCAGAGATGGTCTTCAAGATTGAGAATTCCTGATGTGATAGCCAGGCATTTCTCCTGATTTTACGTAGCTGTTCTCAACTGACGGGCTCAATCTTGAACACCGGATGAAGCTCCCACAATCCGCGTACCGGCGAACGTCGCAACTTATTCTTGATTCCCCGATTCCCACTGGTCACACAATAATCACTGCGGCCTGAACGCGCCGGGATGTGGAACGAATCAAGAAATAAATATCCTTCGATCTCAGCGAGCGGCGGTGTCTTGAAAATATACCCCTCTGATCGGCTAATTTTTTCTCCCCCGTCCGCACGCAGTAAATCCATAAACGCGGTACGCGCTTCACAGAAATTCGCTCCCGGTGGAATTTCAATCACAACTTGTTGTTGCCGCCATTCTGCGGTATCCCCTATTTGGACGTGAAGATCGTTGTCTGGTTCGAGCTTGGCGGCCAGGATGTGGGCACGTATTTTAACGTGAAAAGCTTCGACATCCATGGCGACAGTCTTTGGAATTTCGGATTTGCGCGCCGGAACATCTTCATCAAGTGAACAGACAAACGCGAACCATTCAGATACGGAAATAGCCCGACCACCATTCACAAACGTGTAGGCCGGTCGTGTCTTTGGTTTTCTGATTTTAACTTTAGTTCTAACTTTGCCCATAAAGCGCAGCTTACAGCCGTTCTCATCCTGGGTCAGTGTTGTGACAGGCAGTAGAAGGAGAAGTAAACACGCGGCAATAAAATTCCTACCAAGAGGCGAACTCAACTTTTTCATAGTTGTTTCCTTTCTGGAAAAGGGTCACGTTAAGGAGGAGTTTTTTTGCGTCAATATCGAGTATGGCTTACTTCGAATACTATACCTATTCTATTGGCTTTTCCCAAGAGTAACACTATCGTCGCGCTATTGAATTATGACTCCAAATTTTTGATTACCATTTTGAGAATTATGCTGGGAGGGGATCGTGTATTACTGAAAAATTGTGTGTTGCTTATTAATTTCTACGTGGAGAAGGCTTTTGCGCTGCTGGTGATACGATTGCAGTCGGCATTGACGCAGCTGGTGTCGACGTCGGAGCTGGCGTGACCGTTGGCATTGTCGAAGTGGCGGGCGCCTTGATCAAATTATGATCCTTCAAATACTGCGGAACCCATTCACCTGCGCTCCAGAGCGAAACCGCTAATACCACATAAAGCACGAACGTTCCACAATACCAAATTTGGAATTGGGTTTTCCGTCTCTCGATTGGTTTGGTAATTTGGGCGATTTTGTCTTTTCCCAGCTTTAGTTCATATGTAGCGGCATACTCCTGCGCATCTTTTTTCGTCAAAACGTAGCCGTGCCAAAGGCTTCCCATCCGGTAGAGAGAATAGAACGCAAGATATACTGCATAAACCCGCAAACTAATCATAAAAATGCTAGTTGAAGCGTCATTCTTGATAAGTGCCGCAAGCACAGTGACTACAAGAACTCCGATCGTAGCTAACAGTGCATCCGTCACACTCTTCGTCACCAAATCAATATTTTCGCTGATCTTCTTGGACGTTTCCGCCACATAACTGCTGAGCTTTTGAATATCTTCAAAATGTTTATCAACTTTTTCATCTACGAAAACCCGATAGTGCCAACAGGCTTCAGCATAAATTTTAGCCAAGGAATTGGCAAATAAATTATATGCGGTGGTTGGGTCTTCGCTCGCAATCATGCGGGCACAGGTGGTCTGAAAGATCGTAAGCCGATCCTGATCTTTTCCGCTGGAAATCCAATCTGCTAACTCCGTTAATTTAATCTCAGGTCGCGACGCGTTTTGCTGCCGGTCAAACTGGAGTTTGACGGTTCGATCTGAATTGGAAAAGAAAGATTGAAAAGTATAGGTCTGTTCATCGTAACTCGTGCGGTTCGCGGTAAAGAGAATGCACAAATCCAACAAGTATTTTGTAGTTGTTGCTGCTACTTTGTCGCTGCGGTCACTACTCCAAATACCAATAAAGTGAAGCGGAGTCAGGTTCTTTAACTTAAAGCCCATCCATCCAGGCCGACTGGCATCATCCGCGTAAAATCGCGTCAATTGCTCCTGGACGTCCTTGCTGATGATAAGCGGTGTCAGGTTCACTCCTCCCGCCTTATCCTCTCCAACAACCTGTAACAACCTGCCGTTGAACTGAGTGCCCGCTTCTGAAACAACAATTAGCGTGGGTTTGGACTGCGCCTTAAAGAGTAATCCATCAAGCTGCAATAAAGGTGCACTCAGCAAATTCGCACAGTTTTCCCAAAAGAAATAAAATAAGCTGTGATGCGTTTCGCTGAGCAGTGAGAGTTGGCGCAAAATTTCTTCTTTGACGATTTTTAGTTCGACTTGCACCTCAGTAGTGCCAGGTCTCTTTCTCAAATCTGCCAACCCTTCGTCAAAGGTGCGTTGCGAGATTCCTCCTTCAATCTGAATATAGAAGGATCGTTCAACCAAATGAACTTCGAGCGTTAAGGATGCGCCAAACACCTGTAAAAGTGCCTCGCAATCGGGAGCCGTAAGCTGGGCCAGCGCACTTACGGAACGAGTTGCCGTCAACGTCAAGACGTCAGGGTTCTCGGCGTCCTTCAATGCTTGCTTATCCACGCCCAGCTTCTGGCAGAATTCTACTAATGCACTTATCCTCACTACCGTTTGCCCCGCTTTTCTTTCTTGTCAAACTTCGTGGTCTGAATTGTTATTTCCGTCTTCCCAGTCGCCACGTTCTTCGTAAATTCGAGCATCTTGCCTTCCCCGACAGCATCCGCCAAAACTCTAATTTTCAGGTCTTCGTCTCCTTCAATCACGACGTAGTTCTTTTGGTTATAAAAGTTTGAGACAGGCTCAAAGACCAAATCTTCAAAGCCATCTGCTCGCATCTGCCCTCTCACATATTCCACAAACTCTTCTTGTTGAGGCGGATCAGGAAGTGCTATGCGCGCAACTGCCGCAACGTCAATCGAAGCGTTCTGCAAAGCCGCTTCAATAGTGTTATCAAAAATCTCTATCTGAGGCTCTGACCAATCTGCCTTTTTACTGTCGCGGAAGTCCCGGCTGCCATAAAAGAAAGCTGTTGTTTTCTCTTTATTGTTAAGGTCAACTTTGCACTGTAGGAAATCTGAGATGAAAAATGTTGCCACCATCCGATTTCCCCCACGATTGGTGACCTGCTGATCCAATACAATTAAATGACGTACGGGTTTTCTGATGGTCACTGGGAGAATGAACGCACATTTTTGTAATTCACTTTTAGGAAGCACGTTTTTCACTCGTTTAAGCACAATTTGAACTTGTCCCATTACTTCTTGCACTTCGCTGACGAACCCATCGTCCGGGTCCATTTTTAGTAAGGCTAGGCACTCTATATCATCGCCTAGATCGCTATCTGTATAAATAGCCACGATTAAATCTCCAGCAGAAATACGCCGATCTGCTTTCATCGTATCAAACAAATGTTGCGCGATTTTTTTAGAACATAAAACAAAATCTTCAGGCGAACTCAATAGTTGATTGCAAATTCCCTGAAAATCGGTTTTTTCCTGCTCAGCATTATCACTAAAAACCCCGCTCCTCGCGTAAAGATGGTCTTTACCATTCACAATATGTTCGCGGAAAAATATGCTGACGTCATCGTCATCAACAGGCGAATCCAAGTCTGAAAATTGTGGCTCATCGTACTTTTTGTGATCCACTTTATGCACGATCATGCGGCGTAATTTGATATTTTCATGTAGCATTTCGTAACCCCTAATGTTCTCAATAGATTGTTTTAGTTCCTTAGCGAATGGCTGAGTGAATCAATACTCCAATTTCATCGCTTGCTTACAATGCGTTGGTTGCGGCGATCCATCATGCAGCCACAACCACCGGAAAACTCCCATTCGTACTCTGCTGCCAGATGTGCTGATACACCTGTTTAGCAACTGTTTCTTTTTCTTCTTCTGTAAAGGGTGGCGTCGGCAGTGCTTCATAGAGCCGATCCAGGATGAAGATTTCCACTTTGGCTTGTGATGTATCGCGTTCCGTCCATCGCTCCAGTGGGGCGACAAGTTTGGTGAGCGATTCCAACAGATTTTGACTGGCTTGTTTCACGCGTTCGCGTTCGGCTTTGGACAGGTTTTCTTTTTTTACTAAATCAAAAATTGCCAGCTCTTCTTCTGTCAGCCCTTCTTCAGCCGCCCGGTGTTGTTCGGCATCCAGGTTCTGCACCAGATCAACCAGCTTTGAGAAAGTCTCTTCGATCATCACACCATCTTTTTCGCCATTGTACTCGGCGACGATCTCAGAATATTTTTTGTAGTAATCCATCCTCAAAGGGTTGCGTTGCAACATCGTGGCCAACTTGTCTTCAACAATTTTTCGGATGTCTTCAATGGTAGTCGCTTTGCGCTTCACATTTTTTGAGAATTCATCGCGCAACTTTTCCATATCAATTTGGCTGAGATCGTAAAACTTGGCTTCGGTGTTTTCGCTCTCTGTCACGTTCGCCTGAATAGATTCATTCACGATGCGATGCAATTCTTTCAGCAACTCCGTCACATCCGAAGTGTCGCGGTTTTCCTGAAGCTTTTTGTAAATGGCTTCGATGTTGTCGTGACGCTCCGCATATTGATAAACAGCCTGTTCCATCAACAAGGACTTGAACCGAATGAATACCTGCCGCGCCATAATTTCGAAACGGCGTTTGGTTTCATCTGATTTGTAAACAGCTTCCACACCATCGGCAATTGCTTGTATTCGCGTGAAGCCTTTCGCACCATTCAACCGTGCCGCATCAAAGCCCAATCCCAACAAATGTTTTTCTGTTTCCGCCAGTGCATCAGACAAAGCCTTTATGCGCTCTTCAATCGGCGCGACAATCTCTTCGCTGGTCGCGCCGTCATCGCCGAGCGCGTATTGCGCCAGTGCCGCGCGTAAGCTTTTCAGCATTCCGTTGTAATCCACAATCAAGCCAAAATCTTTTCCGGGATAAACGCGATTCGCCCGAGCAATAGCCTGCATCAACGTGTGTGCCTTCATTGGCTTGTCAATGTAGAGCGTCGAGAGGCATTCCACATCAAAGCCCGTCAGCCACATGGCACAAACAATCGCTACACGAAACGGATGTTGCGGGTCTTTGAAGGCTGATTTTACGTCCACGCGTTTGTCGCCAACCTCGAAGCCCTGTTTCATGCGGGTGCGATGCGGGACAATGTCAAAATCCCATTTCTTAAAATCTGCGACTTCGTTTTGCGCTTCGCTGATGATGATCTCAATGATGGTTTGTTCCATCCAATCAGCTTGTGCCCGTGACTTGCTGAGTTGTTTCGTGAGCTGCCGCTGACGAAACTCTTCGGTGCAACTTTCCAGTTCGGTTTCATCACTTAGGTGTTGTGTTTTCAATCGTTCCAGCTTGGCTTGCCAAAGCGGAATGATGCGCTGATACATGCGGGCGCACGTCACTTTATCAATACACACGAGCATTGATTTGCCAGATTCCCAGCGCGTACCGCAATGCTCCACAAAATCAGCCGCAATCTTATCTAAACGATCATCTGCCGTAATGACTTCGTAATCCTTGCCCAGCAATTTTTCCAGCAACGCTTTGCGATCAGGGTTCAGATCGGCATCAGCAACTGCTTGGGCAATGCGATCATTTAGGTCAAGCCGCGCAATGCCCAGCTTCTCGCCTCTGTTTTCGTACACCAGTTTTTTCGTGGAATTGTCTTCTTCCGACCGTTTGAAATCATAGCGCGACACGTACGAACCAAAGATGCGTTTCGTTAGGTGATCGTGTTTGAAAAGTGGTGTGCCTGTGAAGCCAATGAATGCGGCGTTCGGCAAGGCCAGTCGCATATTCCGCGCCAGTTTGCCCGCTTGCGTGCGATGCGCTTCATCCGAAATTACAATGATGTCATCGCGTTGGCTGTATGGTTCGTTGCTTTTTACATCCTGATTGAATTTGTGGATCAGGCTGAAGATGTACCGATGATCTTCGGTCAATACTTGTTTTAGTTCTTTGCCGGATGCAGCACGCGGCGTTGTTTTCGGATTGATAAATTCACAGCCCGCAAACGTCGAGTAAATTTGTTCGTCTAATTCCTCACGATCTGTCATCAACAGGAACGTGAATTTTGATGAAATTTTGCGGCGCACCTTCTCTGCAAAAAATGCCATCGAATATGATTTGCCGCTGCCTTGCGTGTGCCAGAACACACCCAGCT
>JAYTCQ010000055.1:0-13365 GCA_043736395.1 Blastocatellia bacterium
GAAAAATTATTGACCACACCGGAAGCGGAAGCCTTGAAAAAAGAAGATGGAACACCCTTTTCGTGCGCGGCAGAATTAAGCAAACATTTGGAAAAATCTTTGCCGGAGAGTTTGGAAAGTTTGCGAGAGAACTCGTTGATCGTAGCGTAAGTATTGAGAAATTATGCGTGATGAATTGCTTGGATATTACGAACGCGAATTAATTTTTATGCGTCAGATGGGCGCGGAATTCGCTGATAAATACCCGAAGGTTGCGGGGCGGTTGCTGCTGGAACCAGACAAGTGCGAAGACCCGCATGTCGAACGGTTGATCGAAGCATTCTCATTTCTCACCAGTCGCGTTCATCTCAAAATTGATGACGAATTTCCTGAAATTACGGAATCGTTTTTGAATGTTTTGTACCCGCATTACCTCGCGCCGATTCCTTCCATGTCTATTGCGCAATTCGGGCTTGATCCTAATCAGGGGAAGTTAACGACGGGCTACCGCGTCGAGCGTGAAACGACTTTGTATTCGCGTCCGGTCAATGGAACTCCGTGTCGTTTTCGCACGAGCTACCCGGTAACTTTATGGCCTTTTGAAGTTACCGGGGCTTCATTGCAATCGCTTGATCCGGTGGGCGCGCGCGGCAAATGGTCAGAAGCCATGCTAAAAATCAGCATCCGTTGTTTGCACAATACGAAGCTGTCCGAGCTGAAAGTAAACGTGAATGAGAAAGAGCAGGGCATTGAAGACGTCCGATTTTATCTGAACGGCGAAGCGCAATTGGTGTACCCGTTATATGAACTTCTTTTCAATGATGAACTGCACGTGCAACAAGTGGAATTGCTGGATACGAAAACGCGCCGTTCAATTAAATTGCCGCCCAGCTCGATCCGTCCGGTTGGCTTTGAAGCGGATGAAGGAATGCTTGGATACACGCCACGTTCGTTTCTGGGCTATCGATTATTAACAGAATATTTTGCGTTCCCGGACAAGTTTTTATTCTTTGATGTGAAGGGATTAGACAAAGCCGCAGCTGCAGGTTTTGGCAATCAATTTGATCTGCAAATTTATTTGAAAGATGTGACTCCGCCGCGAGCGAAAATTGATGTGGGCACATTTCAACTTGGCTGTACGCCGATCATCAACATGTTTCAGAAGGTTGCAGAGCCGATTCAGCTGACGCAGCAACAGCACGAATATCACGTCATCCCTGATGTGCATCGGCAGAGTGCGACGGAAATTTATTCGATTGATTCAGTGACAACGGTGGATTCATATTTGCAGAAATCCCGTGAATTTCAACCGTTTTATTCCTATCGGCATTCCTACGAGCGCGATCAGCAGGGAGCCTTCTGGTACGGTCGCCGTCGGAACTCACAACGCGCTGAAGATGAAGGAACGGAGATTTATCTGTCCTTTGTAGATTTGAATTTCAGCCCACGTGTGCCTCCTGCTGAAACCGTCACCTGTCACGTCACCTGCACGAATCGTGACCTGCCTGCCCGACTTCCGTTTGGCGGACGCGAAGGCGATTTTGAAGTGGAAAATGCAGGGCCTCTCGCGCGGGTGAAATGTTTGCGCAAGCCCACCGAAACGCTGCGTTCACCGCTGCGACGTGGCGCGCATTGGCGATTAATTTCGCATCTTTCGTTAAATCATTTATCCATCGTTGAAGGGCAACGCGCCGGAGACCCGGAAGCACTGCGCGAAATTTTGATGCTCTACGATTTTATGGATTCTTCTGCCACGCGTAAGCAAATCATTGGCCTGACGAAAATTAATTCCAGGCGAGTCGTGCGTCAAACCGGATCGCGAATTGGAACAGGCTTCGTCCGCGGGATTGAAACGACGATGGAATTTAACGAAGACCAGTTTGTCGGCAGCGGCGTATTTTTGTTTGCTTCTGTCCTGGAGCGATTTTTAGGGCTGTATGCGTCAGTCAATTCTTTCAACCAATTGCTGGCAAAAACTGAACAACGCGAAGGCTATTTGAAGAAGTGGAAGCCGCGCACGGGTGAAATCTTTTTAGTGTGATGAGTGAAACGATAACGACAACTGATGAGCGAAAAACTCTCGAAGAAATTCTTTTTGCGGAGCCTTACCGCTTTGATTTTTTTCAGGCTGTTCGGCTGCTTGAAAGAGTCTATGAAGAGCGGCAGCCGGTTGGTCAGGATGCGCACGTATTGCAGGAGATTGTCAGGTTTCGGACACCGATAAATTTAGCTTTTCCGGCGAGCCAGCTCAGCGCCTTGAAGCGCGAAGAAGAAACTGAAAATGAACCAAACGCCGCGCAGATGACGGTTGCATTTATGGGCTTGACAGGGCCTTCAGGAGTGTTACCGCATCCGTATTCCGAATTGCTGACGGAGCGTCTGCGCAATAAAGACAAGGCTCTGCACGAATTTTTTGATCTTTTCAATCATCGCGTCATTTCGTTGTTTTATCGCGCATGGGAAAAATATCGCTTTCCGATTGCGTTCGAACGTGGACGCGATGATCGCTTCACGGAATTTCTGTTTGACCTCGCCGGGCTCGGTACGCGGGGCCTGCGAAACCGCTTCAGTTTTAAAGATGAAGGCTTGCTGAGCTACGCTGGATTAATTGCGAACAAGCCGCATTCCGCTAGCGCAATCAATGGAATTTTGAGTGATTATTTTGGCGTTCCGGCGCAGCTCGAACAGTTCAAAGGGCAATGGCTAAAACTTGAAGAAGAAAGCTATTCACGGCTCGGCACAGCAAATCATGAATTAGGCATCAGCACCGTAGTCGGCACTCGCGTCTGGGATTCGCAATCGAAAATCCGGGTGCGTTTCGGGCCAATAACATTCGAACGGTTCGCGGCGTTTTTGCCCAATGGATCGGCCTACCAACCGACCACAGAATTAACCAGATTTTTGATCGGACAAGAATTCGATTTTGATGTGCAATTAATTTTAAGAAAAGCAGAAGTACCAGTTTGTCGCCTGAAGCAAAGTGCCCAGCCGTTGCTGGGATGGACTACATGGTTGAAGACCAAAGATTTTTCGCACGACGATGAACAGGTGATCCTGGCATCGAATCGAGTGAATTGAAGGAGAAAAAGCAAATGAAAAAATATCTCACAACTACATTTATTACCCTGATTTTATTGGTCGGAATGACATTTACCGCACAGGCGCAGCAGAAAAAACGGATTGCCATTTTAGATTTTGACTACGGGACGGTGCAATCCGACATCAGCGCAATTTTTGGAACGCGGATGGATGTTGGCAAAGGCATCGCAGATTTACTCGTCACTAAATTAGTCCAAGGTGCGCAGTACAGCGTGATCGAGCGCAAGCAACTCGACAAAATTATTGCCGAGCAAAATCTAGGTGACAGCGGTCGTGTAGATGAAGCCACGGCAGCACGCATCGGAAAAATTCTTGGTGTCGACGCTTTGATCATGGGTAGCATTCATACCTTCGGACGTGATGATCAATCCAAAGGTACAGGAGGCGGAGTGAACGTTCCCGTCCCTATGTTTGGTAGCGTCAAGCTTGGTTCAAAAAAATCGAAAGCTATTGTCGGCATTAATTTTCGAATGGTGAACACTGACACAGCAGAGATTTTTCTGGCTGGAGATGCGCGTGGAGAATCCAAACGTGAAGGCGCGAATATTCAAGCTTCGGGCGGCATCAAAGGCGTGTACACCGATGGCGGTGCGGGAATGAATTCCAGTAATTTTGCTGACACGATCATCGGCGAAGCGGTCTACGATTGCGTGAATAAATTAGCCGCGCAATTGGAAGAAAAAGCTTCGAGCCTACCCGCCCGCGCGGCAGCTGCACCATCGAAATCCGAAGGCTTAATCGCGGATGTGTCTGGTTCGACAGTCATAGTAAACATTGGTCGCAACGCAGGTTTAAAAAAAGGTGATCGGTTAGAAGTGCGTCGTGTGACTCGCGAAGTGAAAGACCCTGACACCGGAAAAGTCATTCGTGTCGTCGCCGATAAAGTCGGAGAAATTGTGGTGACAGATGTTGATGAAGCCAGCGCTGAAGGAAAATTTTCAGGGACTGGTGTAGCGAAGGTGAAAGATAAAGTAACACCAGTTAAGTAAAACTGGGAGCGCCTTTACTGGGAACGCCCGCATCCTGCGGGCGAAACCGTGGCGAGCAGATTAACTACGATGAAAAGTAAGCCTTGTGTGAGGCTCGCCCGCAGGATGCGGCCGCTCCCAGTGGAGGTAGTAACAATGAGTCAGAAATTTTTCAGAATACAATTAGTGACTTCGTTGTTGGCGGTGATTTTTTGGACTGTTGCTCTTCAAGCACAACCCAGCAGCCGCGAAAATCCTTTGCCGCTTGTGACGCAGGAACTAAAAGGCAACATCGCACCGAATGTAATGATGGAGCGGTTCTATTCCTTCACGGGCGGCCCTGGCGAAGTTTCGTTTTCGCTCGAAGTAAAATCCTACGAACAATGGTCGAATATCGTCGTCGAATTATTTGATGCAGATTCACAGACGTTGATTAAATTTGACGCTTCATCGGGCGGAGATCGCAAAGATGCCAAGCTGCGATTAGAGAACCGTCAGCCCATCGTGATGCGTGTTTACGGGCCTCGCAACAATCAAAGCGGAAATTTCACACTGAAAGTCAAAGGCGCGATTTCACTTAATCGCAGTACGGCTCAAAACAATTCTCCAAATAATAATCCTCCGAAAACTTCGCCTCGCGTCGAAGCCAGTCAACCTGAAGTTCCTAAGCCGGAAGAAAAAACTGTAGACACCGCGACCCGCAGCACGACCGGAGAAAAGGAAATTATCAAGACAACTTCGTCCGTCGAAGGCGTCAACGAAATTACGACTGACAAAAAAGTAGCGTTGGTGATTGGCAATAGTAAATACGCGGCTGCGCCGCTCACAAATCCTGAAAATGATGCCAAAGCAATGGCGCAGGCGCTACGCGAATCAGGCTTTGAAGTGATGCAATACGGCAACCTTACTAAGCGCGAATTTGAAGAAAGCGTTCGCGCTTTTGGCAGCAAAATAAATCGTGGCGGAGTCGCGCTTTTCTTCTTCGCCGGGCACGGGATGCAGGTCAAAGGCGTGAATTATCTGCTTCCGGTTGGCGCCAATATTCAAAAAGAAGCTGACATTGAATTTGAAGCCGTAGATGCCGGACGCGTGATGTCTGAAATTGAATCTGCTGGCAGCCGCCTGAATATCGTGATTCTTGATGCTTGTCGTAACAATCCATTTGTGCGCGGGACACGTTCAGCAGCGCGTGGATTAGCGGTGATGAGCGCCCCCAGTGGAACAGTTGTCGCGTATGCCACAGGCCCCGGCGAAGTCGCCAGTGATGGTGATGGCAAGAACGGATTGTATACCCAGGAGTTACTGAAAAATATTCGCGAACCAAATATGAAGATCGAAGACGTCCTGAAACGGACGCGCATCTCCGTCAAAGATAAAACCAACGGACAACAGGTTCCGTGGGAAAACACTTCACTTGATGGTGATTTTTATTTTAGAAAAAACAGGTAGGATAGGCGTCCCCGCCTGTCCTGATTACAAGGCAGGCGTTTCGCTTGTTCTACATTTCTACATTGATAACTGAGGACAGGCGGGGACGCCTATCCTACCTCAAGGAGTTCCATGAACGTCAATCTGAAATCACTTGTCGCCAGACTTAACGAGACCTGTCAGAGCGCGCTCCAGGGCGCAGCCGGACTGTGTTTGTCGCGGACGAATTACGATATAGAACTCGAGCATGTGTTGCTCAAAATTTTGGAAAGCAGTGACACTGATCTCGAAAAAATTCTGCGGCAATACGATCTGAATTCTTCGCGCTTAGCCAAAGATGTGACTGTCGCCTTAGACAAATTAAAGACCGGAAATTCCCGGACGCCGGGCATCTCGCGCGAAGTCGGAGAGATGTTTCAGGACGCGTGGTTATTGGCTTCGGTAGAATACGGCGAAGCAAAAGTTCGCACTGGTCATTGCTTGTTGGCGATCCTTACCAACGAAAGTTTATTCCGTTTAGCGCGAGAAATTTCGAAAGATTTTACAAAAATCAAAACAGATGAATTGAAAGAAAACTTTGCGGCACTGACGAAAGCTTCCAGCGAAGCGCGCTCGGCTGAAGGCTTCACTTCCCAGCCCGCCGGAAGTTCAGATGATCCGCACAGTCCGGGTATTGCGGCAGCTGGCAAGACAAAAGCTCTTGATCAATTCACAGTTGATCTGACGGCACGGGCTCGCGAAGGAAAAATTGATCCCGTTCTTGGACGCGATTTTGAGGTCCGTCAAGTGATAGATATTCTCACGCGCCGCCGCCAGAATAATCCAATTATGACGGGTGAAGCTGGTGTCGGAAAAACTGCCGTCGTCGAAGGTTTTGCTTTGCGTATCGCACAAGGTGATGTTCCAGAGCCGCTCAAAAATGTTTCGCTTCGCACATTAGATTTAGGTTTGTTACAAGCCGGAGCAGGCGTCAAAGGCGAATTTGAAAATCGCTTGAAGACCGTCATCGAAGAAGTCAAAGCTTCGCCGCAACCAATTATTATTTTTATTGACGAAGCGCATACGATGATTGGCGCAGGTGGACAAGCCGGACAAAATGACGCGGCGAATTTATTGAAGCCTGCACTCGCGCGTGGAGAATTGCGAACAATTGCGGCGACGACCTGGGCGGAATATAAAAAATATTTCGAGAAAGACCCAGCCCTCGCGCGAAGATTTCAAGTCGTCAAAGTCGAAGAACCTGACGAAGAAAAAGGCATCATTATGATGCGCGGCATCGTCAAGGCTTTGGAAAAACATCACAACGTTCGCATCCTTGATGAAGCTGTCGAAGATTCTGTTCGGCTTTCGCATCGCTACATTTCCGGCAGACAATTGCCTGACAAATCCGTCAGTGTTCTCGACACAGCTTGCGCAAAAGTAGCCATTGGACAGGGCGCAACGCCTGCTTCGATTGAAGATGCGCAGCGCCGCATCACAAATCTAACGACAGAAATCGGAGTTCTCGAACGCGAAGCAATCACCGGTGCAGCGCACGACGAACGCATCACCGAACGCAAAGCTTCACGCGATGCGTCAGAAGCAATTCTCACAACGTTGAACGCACAGTGGGAAACCGAACGCGACTTGATCGTCAAAATTCGTGACCTGCGCGAGAAGCTGGAAACAATGGCGAGCGAAGAAAAATCTGAAGGCGCAGCGGAGCTTCGTGCGGAATTGGCACAGGCAAATTCTGAACTGAAAACCGCGCAGGGCGAATCACCTTTGATGCAGCCTGTTGTCACTTCGCAAACGATTGCCGAAGTCATTTCCGGTTGGACGGGAATCCCCGTTGGCAAAATGGTTTCTGATGAAATTCAATCCATTTTGAATTTGGCGGACACGATGAAACAACGCGTCATCGGACAGGATTACGCGCTGTCGGCAATTGCCGAACGCATCCGAACTTCACGCGCGGGGCTGACTGATCCGAAGCGTCCGATAGGCGTATTTATTCTCGTCGGAACCAGCGGTGTTGGTAAGACGGAAACCGCGCTGGCATTGGCCGATACGCTCTATGGCGGCGAAAGAAATCTGGTCTCGATCAACATGAGCGAGTATCAGGAAGCGCATACAGTTTCGTCGTTGAAAGGTTCGCCTCCAGGCTATGTCGGCTACGGCGAAGGCGGTGTGTTGACGGAAGCCGTGCGCAGAAAACCTTATTCAGTCGTTCTGCTTGATGAAGTCGAAAAGGCACATCCTGATGTGATGGAATTGTTCTATCAGGTTTTTGATAAAGGCGTTTTGGAAGACGGAGAAGGTCGCGAAATTGATTTTAAAAATACAGTAATTTTGCTGACTTCAAACGTGGCGACGGACACGATCATGAAGCTCTGCGCTGATCCTGATACAAAGCCGGAGCCGGATGGATTGATTGATGCGATTCGTCCTGAATTGGTCAAAGCATTCAAGCCCGCGCTTCTGGGACGCATGACGGTCGTACCGTACTACCCGATTTCTGATGACATTTTGCGGATGATTATCAAGCTGCAATTATCAAAAATTGCGCAGCGCATTGAAGACAATCACAAAGCTGAATTTGTTTATGATGATGCTGTCATTGATGCCGTCGCCAAACGTTGCACTGACGTAGACAGTGGCGCGCGCAATGTTCACAACATTCTGAATGGAACGTTGTTGCCCGCGATGTCCGGCGAATTTTTGTCACGGATGGCGAGCGGCGAATCCATTACAAAGGCGAATGTGAGTGTCGGTGAAGATGGGAATTTTAAATATGAAGTGCAGTAACTGGGAGCGCCCGCATCCTGCGGGTGCTCTAAGTTTAGTTTGTTATGAATGAAATAAAATCATTTCTGAACAATCGCGTAACGGTTAGTGTCGGTGACATCACTGCACAAAAAGTTGATGCGATTGTGAACGCGGCGAATTGGACGTTGCTGGGTGGTGGCGGCGTTGATGGCGCGATTCATGACAGGGGCGGTTTGGCAATTCTGACAGCTTGTCAGGAAATTCGCATGACGAAATTTCCTGACGGGTTACCAACAGGAGAGGCTGTGATTACCACCGGAGGCGAACTGCTGGCGCGATTTGTGATTCACACGGTCGGGCCAATTTATGGGCGCAACAAAGGCCGCGAAGCAGAACTACTCGCGAACTGTTATCGAAATTCGTTGCAGCTCGCAGTTGAAAATAATTTGACGACAATTGCGTTTCCATCAATTTCGACGGGCGCGTTTGTCTATCCGAAGCACGAAGCGGCAATTGTTTCGTCGCAAGCTGTTGCTGAGTTTTTGCAACGTAATAACACGATGCAGGAAGTAAGACTAATTTTTTTCCAGATTTCCGACCTGCAAATGTTTGTCAGACATCAGCAGTTGGAAGGAGTGTAAGCAATGGGCGGAAGAGTTCCTGGCCCGGTTTGTCAGGCTACCAAACCACAATGGATATTGGATGGAACAACGAATCGGCAATGCACGCCGAATCGCCAACCTGTCTTTAGCGAAGATGCCTGTGTGTCGCGTGCACAATCTTCAGTGTCGCTGAAAACACTGATGTTTGATGGCGAGCAATTACTCAGGTTTTTTCGTTCGGTAGCATTTGCAAAAGTGACGGCAGGAAAAACTAGAATTCAGTGGGTGCCATACAAAGATTCCAAAGTGCTCAATATTATTTATGGTTTGATGCCGTGGAAGGGGGCGCCGGGTACGGTTGAAGTAATCATTGAAAATGAGCAGTTGCTTGGTCTTGAAATCCAGGAGGAAGCCGATAAGTTGATGGATGAGTTCCTGCTAAACTTAGCGGAGCAACCTGCCAAAGCCGTCGCCTTTCTCTCAAACAAGGAAAAGTCGCGCACCATGAATCTGGAAACTATTCAGAATGCTTACCAAATGGCGCAAGAAATTTCCAGGGATTTAATTGTCGAAACACAACGGGGCATTAAGAGTTTAGCGGGTATGAAAATGGCTTCGACGGTTGCATTGAAAACATTGGGACTCGCCTCAGGCGCATCATTTCTTGTTTCGCTCGGATATGATGTCTCACTGGATTACATTAAGGAATTAAGTAAATCTGGCGAAGTAGGATTAGCCGGGATCGCCGCCGCGACAAAAGCAGATAAAGAGTTAGGCAAACGTGCCGTCGAAGAATCAGCGCATCACGCGGTAGATAAGCTGTTGCGTAAAGAAGCAGGGTATGAAAAAGAGATTGCGAAATTAGAAGACAAAATCGAAGCGATTGAGCGCCAGCTTGAAACAAATATCAAGCAGAAACGGCGCAACAAAATGCTCCAGCGGCTGGATTCCCGCCAAGGGGCTTTGGCCACACAGCAAAAAGAGCTAAAGGCATCGAAAGTTAAAGTGAGTATGTTGTCGAAGGTAAAATTCCTTTTTTTTGCATATGAAGTTTACGAAGCAGTCCACGAGTATCACGAGGAAACTAAATTTTAGCCTGAGCGTAAGGGTTGGTAAAAATGCCTGAATTTACACAAGAAAACCGCATCATTGAAATACTGACGCCGCTGGGCCAGGATGAATTATTGCTGCAAGGCTTTAATGGACAGGAAGGCGTGTCGCAATTATTTCAGTTCGATGTGCGCATGATGTCTGAGAATCGCAGTGTCAAATTGGAAGATTTAGTCGGCAAAAAAGCGACACTGAAAGTCTTATTGCCCGATGGCGCCGAACGCTTCATTAACGGGATTGTCAGTTCGTTTGCACAAGGCGGCTCTTCGATGTTGGAAGAGGGCGATAAACCGACCGTGTTTGCGCATTATTACGCAACACTCGTACCGTGGCTGTGGATGCTGACGCGCACCAGTGATTGCCGCATTTTTCAGGAAATGACGGTCCCGGATATTCTGGAAAAAATCTTCAAGGATCACGGCTTTTCTGATTACAAAATCAAATTGCAAGGGAGCTTTGCCAAACGCGAATATTGTGTGCAATACCGCGAAACGGATTTCAATTTTGTGGCACGCTTAATGGAAGAAGAAGGTATTTACTATTTCTTTGAGCATGAAAAAGAGAAACACACGTTGATCCTTGTAAATTCTCCCAATGAATTTAAACCCTGCCCGTTGCAAGACATGGTCAGTTACAAAACGGTGGTCGGACAGGAACGTGATGCAGATGTAGTCACAGATTTTACGATGAGCCGCGAAGTCCGCCCCGGTCAATACACCATCCGGGATTTCAATTTTGAAAAACCTTCGCTGGATTTAACCGCGAACTTATCCGGCAAAGGTGACACGAAGTTTGAAATTTACGATTACCCGGGCGAATACAAAACCAAAGACGAAGGCGAACGCCTGGTTGGTATTCGTATGCAGGAAGAAGACGCGCCACAAATAGTCATTGCTGGTTCCAGTACATGTCGCGGTTTTGTTTCAGGATACCGCTTTGATCTGCGCGACCATTTTCGCCGCGATTTTAATAAGGCGTATGTGTTGACTTCGGTTTTTCACACGGCTGATGTAGGCGAAAGCTGGCGCAGTTCTGAAGGTGGCGAATCCAGTTTTAGTTATTACAATTCGTTTCAGTGCATTCTGCACCCCGCGCCATTTCGCCCAACCAGAAAAACGCCGGTTCCGGTTGTGAACGGAACGCAAACCGCGATAGTCGTTGGTCCCGCAGGTGAAGAAATTTATACGGACAAATATGGGCGTGTGAAAGTGCAATTTCATTGGGATCGCGAAGGCCACGACGACGAAAACAGTTCGTGTTGGATCCGCGTTTCGCATCCCTGGGCCGGTAAAGGATGGGGTGCGATTTCAATTCCACGCATTGGCCAGGAAGTAATTGTAGACTTTCTCGAAGGCGATCCAGACCGTCCAATTATTGTAGGACGCGTCTACAACGCCGAATCCATGCCCCCATTCGAATTGCCTGCGCAAATGGTGCAAAGCGGAATAAAATCGCAAACGCACAAGGGCAGCGGCTATAACGAACTTGCGCTGGATGACACAGTGGGCAAAGAAGAATTTCGCATGCACGCGCAATATAATATGAATACTGTCGTCGAAAACGATCAGACGACGACGGTGCATAATTGCCGTACTGACGTGGTTGACGTTGATGATTCAGAGACGGTTGGCAATAATCAAATTGCCGCTGTGGGCGTCAATCGCACACGCACGGTGGGGGCGGACGAATCCGTCACCATTGGTTCAAGTCGAACGCATACGGTTGCTATCAACGAAGCCATTACCGTCGGTGTCTCACAGGAAATTACTGTCGGCGCGATGCGTTCTGTCACTGTTGGGGCCAATCAAACCGTGACGATTGGCAATAATCAATCTGAAACTATCGGCAGTAAGTTAACTGAAGAAATCGGCAGCGACCACACCAATAAAGTCGGGGGAAATCGCACTACTGACATTGGTAAAAACGAGACGCTCAAAGTCGGCAATAAAATTATGATTGAGGCCGGAGATGAAATCACCTTACAAACCGGTCAATCAAAAATTGTAATGAAAAGCAATGGAAACATCGAAATCAGCGGCATGAAGATCACCCTCAAAGGATCGCAATCAATTGAAGAAAAAGCCGTGCAGATTACCATTGAGGCCAGCGGTGTTAATACGATCAAGGGCAGTTTGGTGAAGATCAATTAATTTTATGCACTACGGCTTTCGATTCGTATTGGCAGTGTTGGCAACGTGGCGCCTGACGCATTTATTTGCTTATGAAGATGGTCCGTGGGATTTGCTCCAGAAATTCAGAACGAGTTTAGGCAAGGGGATGCTGGGTAAGTTATTCGGTTGTTTTTATTGTTTGAGTCTTTGGATTGCGTTGCCCTTAGCATTTTTCGTAGGCGGTTCGTGGGGCGAAATTGCAGTGAGTTGGGCGGCGATTTCTGGCGCAGCAATTTTGTTGGAGCGTGCAACGCGCGATCCATTCGAATTTAAGTTTGAGGATGAAAATAATGGCTTGTTGCGGACAGACAGTAGCGGGACGGCTGACGATCAGTCAGCAAGACCTTGACGATGGGCTGACTTTGCAACTGGAATATCTGGGTGGACGAACTGTGAAAGTCACCGGGCCAGTGAGCGGACAAGTCTATGAATTTTCCGGACTGCAACGTGTCCAAAATATTGATCCACGCGATGTCACTGCGATTTTGCGGGATCGCAATTTTCGGCTGAAAGGTATTAGTCGAGGAACGGGGAAATAAACGATGGGAAGACCAGCCGCGAGATTAGGCGATGCCACAGTGCACGGTTCTACATTATTAGGAGCCGCCTGTATGACTGTCTTGATTGGCGGTAAGCCAGCATGGCGCATCACCGATCAGCATAATTGCATGATCCCAAATGCGCCTCCGCCCGCGTGTGACGGCGCACCGCACGGCCCAGGAATCACAACACCCGGCGGCGGCGGCGGCGAAGGCATCACGATGATTGGCGGCAAGTTAGCCGCGTGCTTGGGTGACATTGTAATGGAACCGCATGCGTTGGTTCCACTGCCGCCTCCGAATACGATTGTACAAGGGGAGCCGAGAGTGCTGATTGGGCAGGGTGGTGGTGGTGGCTGCCCTCCTGGGGGGGCCTGAGCCTAGAAAGAATTGGCTCGGTCCGGGCTTCATACAAAATGTATCTTATATGGGACACTAAGCTCCCTTATATAATTGAGTGATTCTCAAATCAACTTATGAAAGTTAACATTAATAGTGGAGTGGTTTGCACCTCTGGGCTTGATTTTCGGCTCTCAGGGTTCGTTCCGATTGAAGTTGCTCGGTATTACTCAAGTAATTGTGAGCGGAAAGGGTTATTTGGAAACAACTGGGCAAGCCCTTTAGATATTACTCTAATCCAACAGGAAAAGGGTTGGGTCTATCGAGATGCATTTGGGATAGAGAGAAATTTAGAGTTAACACCATTTCAGGTCAATCCTTG
>JAYTCQ010000056.1:0-50335 GCA_043736395.1 Blastocatellia bacterium
CTTTAATGTTGTCAGTGATCGTATTTAAATTCGACATTGCAGTCTGTGACGCATTAATAATGTCTCCGACGCTTTTATTGGCATAACTTTGCACAGTTCCGTTATTTTGCATCGGCTGCCCCTTGGTCGTCCCTGGCGAAATATCAATAATATTGTCTCCCAGCACACCCGCGCCTTTGAGGATCGCTATCGAATCTGAACGGATTCTTTCAATCGCTTCCACGCCGTTAAGCTTGCCGGAAATCTCCATGACGATTTCAATGTTATCAGTAGCCTCCTTCGTATCAGGTATCTTCCGGTTGAAATTGATTTCCTTAACATTGCCAACTTTAACACCTGAAAGCCTAACTTCCGCACCTTTTCGTAAGCCTTCAACCGTCGGCATATAAGCGTGAAGATATGTTTTTTTGCGGAAGAAAGGAATATCCCCGGCTACAACAAAAATAGTCGCAACTAAGATTGTCAGCGCTATCAAGACTAATATTCCCACGCGTAAACCAGACAATGGATTTTGAGATTTTGGTGGCATAAAATTTAACCGTTAACTTATCCTCTTCGTAAAAATTTGAGGATATATGGATCTACTGAAGCATACATTTCTTCATCGGTTCCACTAAAGATAATATCGCCGTCTTTGAGCATTAAAAATTTCGTATTGATCAGGCACAAAGTTCCATCTTCCTTATGAAAAATTATTTCGCCATCAGGGCCGCGTGTGACAAATTCATTCGAAAGCACATCAATATCCTGAATGCGGTGAGTGACGAAAATTGAACCAACATTTTCAAGATCGCGAAGCTTCAAAACCAAGTCACAAATAGTTCTGGCAGTGATCGGATCAAGCCCTGCCGTCGCTTCATCAAATAAGATAATATTTGGGCTACCCGCCAAAGCCCTTGCAATTCCAACGCGCCTGCGCATTCCCCCTGACAATTCATTCGGCATTTGATCAATCGCATTTTCAAGATCAACGAACTGCAACATACGTTTGACGATGGCGTCCAGCTCATCGTCAGAGGCTTTTTGTTCTCGCAGGCGATATGCGACATTTTCATAAACCGGCAAGCTATCGAACAAAGCGCCCTCCTGAAAAACCATCCCTATTTTTTGTCTGACGCGCATCAATTGCTCTTCCGTGTACTCAGTAACTTCTTCTCCGTTAATAAATATCTGACCTTCATCGGGCTTGATAAGTCCCAGTACAAGTTTCAAGATAGTAGACTTGCCGGTTCCCGATCCCCCCATTACAATCTTGCATTCACCATGTGAAACCGTAAAACTTACCTTCCGCAAGATAACTCTTTCACCAAATGCAAGTGAAACATTTCTAAATTCTATAGCTGGAGGTAATTTACCCATTTAATTACTAGTAGCCTAACGATCTAAGTTTATCGAGACTAATTTCAGATTTATTTTCAAGATAAGGGTTAAGCATTTTCTCTACATATTTTGCGACAACATCTACTTCGAGATTCACCTCATCTCCCGTCGTCAACGAAGAAAGATTCGTATGCTTCCAGGTATGCGGAATAATCGCGACCTGAAAAGTATTTTTTGTTAATGACGCAACTGTTAGGCTAATTCCATCCACAGTGATTGACCCCTTATGGACTATATATTTGCCCAGTGCAGTTGAAAATCCGACATCAATCAAATACCCGTCACCGATTTGCTTGGCACTGATAAATTCTCCAATTTCATCCACGTGACCTTGCACGATGTGCCCGCCAAATCTGGCTTGTGGCTGCATCGGACGCTCCAGGTTCACTTTGCTTCCGAGCGTGAGCTGCTTCAGGCTTGTGAGCTTTAGAGTCTCATCAGACAAATCTGCGATGAATGTATTGCTTGACATTGTAACTACCGTCAGGCACACACCATTCACCGCAATACTGTCTCCTATTTTTGCATCTGACAAAATCGAAGGCGCCAGAATTTCTATCTTTGCTCCGTGATTTATTTTCGTAAAAAGACTAATTGTTCCCAGTTCTTCAATTATTCCAGTAAACATTTGTTATTATTTTGAATTTATAAATGTAGTTAGCTGTTCAATAACTTCCTGGGGGGAGAAAGTTGAGGAGTCGAAGTAGATTGATCCCTCTGCTTGAGTTAAGGGAGAATCCAATCTTGATGAATCTCGTGTATCTCGTTCGATTATATCTCGTAATATTTTTTGATAGGAGGCTTCTATTCCTTTTTCCAATTCTTCGCGGTGCCTGCGCTCGGCGCGAGTTTCAGGTGAAGCATCCAGATATATTTTAACTTCTGCATCGGGAAAGACTTTTGTTCCTATGTCGCGTCCCTCCATGACTACATTATTTGTACGTCCAAGTCGCTGCTGTTGAGAAACTAAGGCACGACGAACGGCAGGAATCGCCGACACGACAGAAGCCGCGGAACTGATTTCAGCGGTTCGGATTTGCGCGGTAATTTCTTCTCCGTCCATCCAAACCGTATCGCCGATTAATTCAATCAGCGAATCATTGGCAATTTTTGAAATTTTCTCTGTCTCATCCCACTCAATTTTTTGCTGCAAAACTTTCCATCCAATAGCACGATACATTGCACCAGTATTGATGTACGTGAAGCCAAGCTTATTTGCTAATGCTTTGGCGACTGTGCTTTTGCCTGCTCCGGCGGGGCCGTCAATTGCTACAATCATATAAGTTTATTTGACCATCCAATAATTCCATGCTGCTTGCGCGAGCTTAGCAATAACGCCTTCGCGGACGTCCTGTGAAGCGGTTGAGTCTGACACAAAAACCGCCATCGCCAGATGTTTCCCGTTTGGCAGCGTGATGATGCCAATGTCATTTGTAGCATGTGTTAATCCGTTGGTCGTCAACGAAGTCCCTGTCTTGTGCGCGACTATAGTACCTGCTGGCAATAATCCTTTGAGCCGTTTTTTCCCTGTTTCTGTTTCTGTCATAAAATTAAGCAGTAACGCCTGATTTTTTGCCGAAAGTGCATTGCCGGTAAATAAAACTTTGAGTAGCTTTACCGCAGAGATCGGATCAGCCCAATTTTTATATTGCACTGTCACATCGCTACTAATTTCTTTTTCAGTGCTCATAACTACGACGCCATTCACGTTGAGGGTGCGCAAATACTTATCTACGACCTCTGCTCCACCAATGATCCGCAACAAAACATCGCTAGCCGTTCCATCGCTTTCAGCCACTGCATACCGGATAATTTCAGACACCGTAAGGCTGCCGCCATTCGGATTTTTATCACGAATTGGGCTATGCAGTTTTTCCATCACAAGATCACTTTTCAGGATTGGTATTTTTTCCTGCAAATTAATTTTGCCCTGATCAGCAAGGTGCAAAACCGTCATTGCGATGGGCAGCTTATAGACACTCTGCATCGGGTAATGTTGCTCGCCCGCTAAATTTACCGCTTCACCTGTTTCAAGAATTGTAGCCGCAACTCCCACTTTACCTTGCGCTGTTTCAGCAATGCGAACAAATTCATTTCGCAGCTTTTCTGAGCCAACAGATTGACTCATCACGAATGAACGAGAGACTAACAGGGACGCAAAAATAATAAGAAAATGAGTGATTAATTTTCGACTCGGCTCAAAATTCATACATTCACTACCGCACTTCCACGATGCTTGCAATCACAGAAATCGCCTGGTTGATGTCATCACGATTCACATCATAATGCGTCACCATTCGCATCTGACGTTCATTAATTCCGCTCGCCAACACTCCTTTTTCTTTCAACGCCTGGGTGATTTGGATTGGAGATTTGCCTGCCTCTGTGATGTCAAAAATTACGATGTTTGTAGCCACTTTCTCAGGATCAATTTGAATGC
Source organism: Blastocatellia bacterium (assembly GCA_043736395.1). Classification (GTDB taxonomy): domain Bacteria; phylum Acidobacteriota; class Blastocatellia; order RBC074; family RBC074; genus JAFDVL01. The sequence goes on from JAYTCQ010000056.1 coordinate 3,821, forward strand.
CGTGAATCTTCGCCAAGCCAATCGCCAGGCTTTTCGCATTCGCATGATCGACGAGTAATTTTTCAGGAGATTCAGCAAGTGCAACGAATCCCGCAGCGGCTAAAATTCCGACTTGCCTCATTCCCCCACCTAGTCTTTTGCGCCAAATGAAGGCTTCACGAATAAAATCTTTTGAGCCAACAATCATCGAACCAACTGGAGCGCCTAAGCCTTTGGACAAACAAAACATCACCGAATCAAAAGGCTGAGCAATTTCTTTGACGGAACAATTCATCCCAATCGCAGCATTGAAAATCCGCGCACCGTCTAAATGAACAGGCAGGCCGAGCGAATGCGCTCCATCGCAAATTTCCTGTGCGTTTGCGAGCGGCAGCAAAGTTCCTCCCGCCATATTATGAGAATTTTCGAGGGTAATCAGCGACGTTGGAGAATCATAATAAGGGCCAGCATGATGAATGCCAGCGCGTACCTGTTGCCAGTTTAGAATTCCATTTTCGCCCTTCACTGTTCGAAATGTGACGCCGGAAAATATTGCGGAGCCGCCTAATTCATAATTGAAAATATGGCAACGTTCTTCGAGGACAACTTCAGTTCCTGGCTTCGTATGCAGCTTGACGCAGATTTGATTTCCCATTGTACCCGTCGGCACGAAGAGCGCGGCTTCTTTTCCCATCAGCTCCGCAGCGTATTCCTGCAAGCGATTAACGGTCGGGTCTTCGCTGTAAACATCGTCGCCGACTTCGGCTCCCGCCATCGCGTGGCGCATTGCAGGTGTGGGCTTGGTGACTGTGTCGCTGCGTAGATCAATGAATTTCATAAGCTAAATAAATGCCTCAAATACTTCGTTCGCCAAAACTTTACCGCGACGTGAAATCTTCATCGAATTGCCTGAAAATTCTAAAACACCGGCATCCAACAATCGTTCAATTTCTGATTCGTATTTCGATTTAATATCAATCCCAAATTCTTCAGAATAATGCGCCAGATTGACACCATCTTTCAAACGCAGACGCAAAAAAATCGCCTCGCTCTGATGATCTTCAAGACTCAATTCAATATTTTCAGCAATCACAGATTCAGATTTTTCAATTCGTTCAATGTAATGGTTGATGTTGCGAATATTTGACCATCGCGCATTTCCGTTATATCCCGCCGCCGACATTCCAAAGGCGTGGTACAAAGCGCCATTCCAATATTTCAAATTATGGCGTGATTCAAATCCCGGCTTGGCCCAGTTGGAAAGCTCATACTGGACATAACCATTTTTTTCCGCAGCTTCCACCAATTCGTAGTACATCTGCACCGTCAATTCATCGTCAATCGCCTGAAGCTCTCCGCGCTTGATTCGATGCATTAATGGAGCGTCCTGATAAAGCTCCAACAAATAAACAGAAAGATGTTCAGGTTGAAGCTCCATCGCTGAGTTTATATTATTGCGCCAGGTTTCGATGGATTGTTCGGGAAGTCCGGCGATTAAATCAAGGCTCAGATTTTTAAACCCTGCTTGTCTCGCCATTTTTACTGCCGAGCGCGCATCGTCGGCTACGTGACCTCGTCCGATCATTTCAAGTTCCCGATCAAGGAAAGATTGCACGCCGATGCTGAGACGATTAATTCCTAGACGACAAAGTTCAGTTAGATATTCTGTCGTTAATGAACCCGGATTTGCTTCGGCTGTAATTTCAGCTCTTGAATCAATGTCGAAACGCATCCGACAAGTATCGAGAATTTCTTGAAATTGAGGAATGGTAAGTGTGCTCGGAGTACCACCGCCAAAATAAATCGTATCGACGGATTTCATTTCGTGCTTAAACTCAGCCTTCGAGATTTCCGTACAAAGCGCTGCCACGTAATTTTGCGCCAAATTCGCTTCATATCCTCCCGTTGCAAAATTGCAGTAATGACACCGCGAAGCACAAAAAGGAATATGTAAATAAACGCCGGATTGCGAATTCATAGAGCGCGAGTATAACAACGAATAATCAACTGCACAAAAAAACGGGAGCTGATTTTCAGCTCCCGTTAGAGTTTTGAAGTGAATTTAAAATCTACTGAAGGCTTTCACCGTATTTCTTGAGATGCTCTGCCTTGGCACCTGTGACCCAGTCGTCACGTTCGATGCGACCACGAAAATCTTCAAGCAGATGATCGTAATGACGGATGTCTTTTTCAGCCCAGCTACCAATATCACGGAAGAAGTAAATGCCGTGTTCGTTGAGCAGCCGTTCTAAAACCGGCCCGATCCCGAAGATTTTCTTGAGATCGTCTTTTTCACCGCTGCTGCCTCGACCCGACCTCTTCGTCGCGCCTTCGGCCTTCGGACTTTCCTTGACTTCACGTGACATCATTTCGAGTTCCGTAATTCTGGCCCGTAGCTTAGCCAGTTCACGGTCTCTTTCTGAAATCGAAGTGTTGTACCGATTGTCCCACTCAGCTAACTTCGCATCTCGTTCTTGCAGTGATAGGGTCAAAGCTTCATTTTCACGCAATCTGGATTTCAATAGCTTGATTTCAGCGTCATAGGTTGCGGCCTGTGAACCAGATTTTTCGAGATCAGCCAGCCGTTTACGAAGTCCAGCCATTTCGCTGTCACGTTCTTTGAGCTGCGACGACAGAGTAGTAATTTCTCCGACCCGCAAATTCAATCGAGCGATTTCACTGTCTTTATTGCTGATCGTAGTCCGATAGCTGGCTTCAAGACTCTGCGTCTTATCGGCACTGCCTTTTTCCAACTCAACCAGACGTTTGCGCAAGGCTACGAGTTCACCATCGCGATCAGAAATCTGAGTGGTCATTGACGAAAGCTGAGTAATTCGAAGTTTGAGTTTCCCGATTTCGTCATCTTTCGTGCTGATCGTGGATTGATATTTTGATTCTGCTCCTTTTGATTTTTCAATCAATGTCGCAGATTCTTTTTCCAGTTCAGCCAGCCGTTTGCGAAGTGCGACCAGTTCCCCGTCCCGATCCTTTAGTTGACCGGTCAGGGCCGAAAGCTCGGAAATTCGCGAGTTAAGTTTTCCGATTTCTGAATCCTTAGCCACGATCGAAGAGTTCAGTTTTTCATCAAGCTCTTTGATGCGAGCATCACGGCTTTGCAGTTCTTTCGCTTTCGCTGCCTCAACTTCTGTCAATTTCTGACGGGAAGCATTTAAGGTATTTTCCCGCTCTTTCAACTGACTGGTTAAGGTTGCAATCTCGCCGATACGAAGGGTGAGACGGGCAATTTCACTGTCTTTAGTGCTGATCGCTGATTGATAGCCAGCATCCGCGCCTTTAGATTTTTCAGCCAAAGTCGTGGATTCGTTCTCCAGATCAACCAGCCGTTTGCGTAACGCAACCAGCTCGCCATCTCGGTCTTTGAGCTGATTCGTTATTGCCGAAAGTTCGGTAATTCTGAGGTTAAGTTTTCCGATTTCCGAATCTTTAGCACTGATGGATGCTGATAATTTCTCATCCAGTTCTTTGATGCGGCTGTCGCGACTTTGCAGTTCTTTGGCCTTTGCCGCTTCGGCTTCAGTCAATTTTTGACGGAAGGAATTTAACTCATTTTCCCTTTCTTTTAATTGACCGGAGATTACTGCAATTTCACCGATGCGTAACGTTAGGTTTGAAATTTCGCTGTCTTTCGCGCCTAAGGCGGATTGGTGATTCGCTTGCAATTCCTTCACTTTTTCGAAGTTAGCGGAGGATGATTTTTCAAGCTCGGATAACTGCTTGCGTAGCGCCACCAGCTCTCCATCTGTTTCTGCAATTCGCGCGTCGCGGTTCTTGACTTCCTGGATGACAGGCTCGAGTTCTGAGACTCTTAGGCGGAGCTGAGCAATTTCAGAATCACGATCTTTCAGTTGAGTTCCAAGCGGTTCAAGTTCACCAATCCGATTCAGCAAACCAGACAGTTCTGAATCTTTCCCTGTCAAAGCGCCATTTAAACTGTTGAGCTGCATCTCGTAATGGCCGTGTTTCTCGTTACTTTCATTGAGCGCTTTTTCAAGTTCGCCAATACGACTTACGAAACCAGACAGTTCCGAATCTTTTCCTGTCAGCGTGCCGTTCAAACTATTGAGCTGTGACTCATAATGACCATGCTTCTCGTTACTTTCATTAAGGGCTTTTTCAAGTTCTGAAACACGATTATTGCGCTCGCTTAATTGACCATTTAAAGGTTCTAATTCACCAACGCGAAGCCTGAGCGCTGCCAGTTCAGAATCACGATCTTTAAGTTGTGAACCTAAAACTTCAAGATCGTTAATTTGCCCATGCAATCTGGCAATTTCTGCATCTTTATCACCTCCGGCAGCGTGTGCCGAAGCCAATTCTTTTTCGAGACCATTAATATTATTTCCACTTTCAACCAGTTGATCGCGAAGTTTATTAAGCTCGGCTTTCTGCGCTTCTGAACCTGATGAAGCAGAATTCAACTGGCCTTCCAGTTCTTGAATTCTATTTCCCTGTGAGTTGATTTTGGCAGTCAATCCAGCGATGGCGGCTACTTCAACACCGAGGCGAAGAATCTCAGATTGTTTGCTGTCCAGAGCTGAAGCATGGCTTGCAGAAAGGTTGGCGATCTGGTCATCTTTCTCTTTCAACTGAGCGGGCAGAGTTTCCATATTTTTCAACCGGAAACTCATTTTGGCCAATTCCTGTTCCTTCTCAGCAAAAGTGGTTTTCAGAGTTAGAAGTTCACCTTCAGCAGCCTGAGCTAATTGAGCAGCGGTTTCCACTTCTGAAACTTTTGCACGTAGGGAATCTGCTTCAGCTTTAGCAGAAGCAGCAGCTTGCTCCATCGTCATTTTCCATTCAGATTCGTGTTTCGCACTTTCAGCTTTTAATTCATCCAGCTCAGACACTCTAGAATCAAGATCAGATTCCAAAGTTTTTATCTTCGCTTCGTGTTCGCTGACCCAGGCATCACGCGTTTTTAAGGTGGAGGCCAGAGTAGCCATTTCGGCTTGTAAAGAAGAAACTCTGGCAGTTGAAGTCGTTAAATCTGCCCGAATTCCACTGATTTCATGATCCCGCGAAGTGAGACTTGTCTGACAGTTATTCAGTAATTCGGTAGCATTAGCAGAACCAAAAATTCTGCCCATTAACCATCCAATTAACCCACCTAGTAAGCCTGCGATTAACAGACAAGGTAATAGTCTTATTATTGTTTCAGTCCAGTCCATAATTATTTTGCCTCCTTAATGACAAGAAACTCTGTCCGGCGATTTCTGGCTTTTTCTTCAGGTGTATTATTCCCAGTGATTGGTTTTGTAGAGCCATAACCCTTGGCCGTCATGCGGTCTGCGGCAACGCCATGCTCTGAGAGATATTTACGGCAGGCTGCTGCGCGTCGCTGACTGAGCGCAAGATTGTTAGAAGCATTGCCGGACGAATCAGTATGTCCGCCAACTTCTACCGGAACGCCAGGAATCTGCTCCAGAACCTTGATCATTCCATCAAGTGTGGATTGTCCTTTGGCGGTCAATTTATCGCTGCCAGTTTCGAATTCCACGATCTTTCCAACCATCATTTCATTAAGTTTGGTTTGGAAGTCTGCGGCCTGCGCATCAGTAATTTTGCCCTTGATAATAACTTTATCAATCAGTTTCATGTTGGGGCCGAGATTCTTGGTGGCTTCAGCCATGAGTGCAGCTTTAGCGGACTCTGACTCAACCAGTCCACGCACGGTCAGTGCCCCGTTGTCGACAAGGAAACCTCCTTCATTATTGGCTTTCGTGGCAAGTGGCAAGACCAGTAAAGCAGCCGGAAGCCAGGTTTTCCCATCAGCAATTTTATTACTGACGGTAACTGTCTTGTCTTCAAATTTTCCGGTGCCGTAAAGCTCAGTGGCTTTGGCTAGAATTTGATCTTTTTCAGATTGAGTTGCAACAGTCCCGCTGAGAATGACTTTATTATCAAAATACCTTGCATCCAGTGTCGGTGAAGCTAAACCAGCGACAGGCGCGGGGGCGACTGCTGCAAGATTTCCACCAGCCGAAGGGCCATGCATCCAGATACATAAAAAACAAAAAAGTAGAAAAATGGGAATTCCAAATCCCAAAACGGTTTTACTATTATTCATCCTATATCCTCCATTCCTTGAAGTATCAGAAAAAAATTTCTGATAATCACCTTATTGATAATTAGACCTTGGTCACACGAGCGACTAAGCTTCTAAAAACAGCACGAAAGCACAGTTGCTTTTCGTGAATAATTCCAAATAAAACAACGTTTCGACTAAATTTGGTGGGGAAAGACTTACAAACTTCACAGCCCAGATATTACAGATTCAGCAGACTTTTGATGAGCCTGAAATTCAAAAACACGCTGGGATGCGAAACTAATTAATCTCTTAACTGGGTAATTGTTCTAATACTTCGAACAATTTAATTTGTGGTTCTTTAAATTAATGGATTATCACTCGATCAAGATTAGCGTAGCACTATGACAAAAAGGCTGTCAAATCTTCATGTCTAAAATTGTCGAGAAACATGCATTTTTTTCGATTAAAAAATGAAGAGGTCGTCATTTTCCTAATAAATATCGAGTTAAAATGCCAGCTGAGCAAAAAAATGAAGTAAAATACGATTACTTTGTCATCATTCCTAAATACGAATCAATGATTGCGCGTCCGGCAAACATACTAAGAATGGCCGCCGCACCAAGGAAAACTCCGAACGCTAAACGCACTTTCATGCCGCCACCTTTTTTCAAAGCCATCACGACACCAACCAATGAACCGAGTAGCGAGCCCAGCAATAAAATTAGAATTGCAGATTGCCAGCCCAGAAATGCACCAACAAAAGCCATCATTTTCACATCGCCCAGTCCCATGCCTTCCACGCCTCTGGTGTAAAAATAGAGTGTCCGCAGAAGCCAGATCAACCCGCCGCCTACTAAGGCTCCAAGTAAGGAATTAAAGAGCGTAATATGCGCGACGGATTCCGGCTGAGAATAACTGTAAATGACCCAAACTACGGCAAATATCACACCAATTATTAATGACGCCCATTCAATTCGTGTTCCGCGTTTTTCATAGTTTTCTTCGATCTGCTTTTCTTCTTCAGTAGACTCAACTTCTTCCCACTCAAAGTATTTTCCGAAGAGCGCGTTATCCAGCCGATCAATGGCGAAGAAGACAGGAATTGCCAGCGCCAGCCCCGCCGCTCCTCCCCATACTGCAACCGGATGAGGCAGCGTACTATTCAAGCCTTCCAGTATTCGTGCGGTCCAAAGATAACTGACGAATGTGATGGAACCGATTGAAAAAATGAGCGCGGGATAGGTAATTATGTTCGGTAACAACTGATGACGAGCATCAATAAAAATCAGTGCCACGATGATCGCAATAAAAATCATCCTGAAAATATTGAAAGTCGTAATCCCTGATACATAAGCGACACTGAAAAAAAGTAAGCCGACCAGAAATTCTACAGTGGGATAAATTGCCGAGTAGCCAGCCTGACAAGCACGACATCTGCCTCGTAGAATCAAATAGCTGAGCACTGGAATATTGTCATAAGGCTTCACGGGTTTTCCGCAAGAACCACAATGCGAGCCGGGATAGCTGACTGATTCGCCACGCGGGATGCGATAGATGACGACATTAAGGAAACTGCCGACAATTAGCCCGAAGGCTCCGGCAATCAGTGCTTGAATTATCAATGGAAGGTCTTGAATAGAGATCATGAATTCAATGTCGGAACGAATGGAGGGGCGACAAACTCTGATTAGACCTATTTGCAGGGATAGGTGTCAAGGTTAATTTTATTACTCTTGGTTCTTACTTGAAATGTCAGGTTGGAACGCCTTTATTTTAAGGCTTCGCGATTTCACGAATTCTGATATTACGATACCGGACTTTGCTTTTCTCCCCCCAGGAACCTTCTCCGCCATGAACCTGTAATCCAATGTAACCCTCACTTGGAAATCGCTCACGTGAGTCAGTAAAATCAATCATTTTTTTATCGTTCAGCCACGAACGAACATGTGCAGGTTGCCCTTCAATTCGCGCACGAAGCTTGTTCCATCCATTTTTCTTGAAAGCCTTTTCCCATAATTTATTTATCTGGATAAATCCACCTTCGGCTGGCGCGTAAAGGCTTCCGACGGTCCCGTCCTTGCGATAATCAATCGTAATCTGATAGCCCATTCCGTCTTCACGCGTTCTCAGAAAAAGACCGGTATCGACCGGAAGATCAGCTTTAAATTCCAGCTCAATTTCAAAATCGCCGTACTTCTTTTCAGTGCCGATTAAGCCACCCTTATGATCTTTTTCCTGATCGCCAACCAACGCGCCATCTTTGACTTCCCAGACTCCACCATTGCCGCCATGGACTGCCATCAAACGCCAACCGTTCATTGTTTTACCATCGAAGAGGCTGGTCCAGTCTGTCGTTCCAGTCAGAGCTACACCTGAAATTGTTAGCAAGATTGCCAATGAAAAAGCGAATCCCATCCGCGGTTTATAGTTCATACCTGTCTCCTGAAAAATTAGTTTGGATTGAAACGGTTGAATCATTGTGTGAAGGACTGAGATTGTCAACCTGCAATAGTAAAAAGGCAGAGAAAATTTTCTCTGCCTTTTTACGGATTCGTTGCGATGATCTTATAAAGCTGAATTATAGAATGCATCGCATCCAACTGGCCAAGTCGGAATAGTTAAAGTATTAACACCGACACTGGTTTTGTGCAGGTTCCGAATTCCTGACCATCTATTCGGCCTGTCTGTCGGCGTCATAATCAAGCCGACCGCTCCTGTCACACTCCATTTAAGCGTTCCCGTTCTTCCTGATGGGATTAAAGAACGATCCACGCCAATTAAGGGCGTCTGAGTACCAAGTGCGCCTGGAACACGCGGCGTTCTGGTGTTGATTGTAAAACTTTGCTGACAACTACCAGTAAAAGGATTTGGAAAGCTACCTGGCCTTTCTGCATCGTTACATGCTATCCCGACGTTGACCATCGTCGCTCCTGTACTCGCCACACCGGTTGTTAAATCTCCCGTCAATCCGACAGTTACGATTTTTTGACCAACCGAATCATTCGGGCTTTGGATTTCAGCTACAAACTGCGAAGGTAAAGCGTCCAGCCCTGTTCCAAGGCATCCGACCACGTTGAAATTTAATGTAGCGACCATACTGCCCATATCGCAGGTCGCCATCTGAGCGCTTGTTCCGTAAGCCCAGAAGGCTTCAGCTCCGTAATTTCCGACGTAATTACCATCTGAAATGAAAGCATTTCCGATTAAGCCATTTTGCGGGATCGGACAACCATTTTCATCTTCTGCAATCGCAATAACGTAACCGGTATTTTCCGGGTCCATTTCCGACATCAAAAATGACGTCGAGGCGTTAGCAGTCAGACAAACTGGTATATCGGATTGATTACAGCTCCGGTCAACAAATAACAAATGAACTCTGGTCTTGGCTCCGCTGTTACTAATCGTAATGCGCGCATCGGCACCACTGACGGTATTGTAATAAGGAAAGACCAAAACCGAGCCGGCCTTCTGATCGCTGACGCCGACATTGGTGGGTGACGTGCCAGCAAATGAATTAAGTGAAAGAATAGTCAACAGCGAGAGTGCTGAGAAAAGCTGAGTGATTAATCTAGTGGTTTTCATCAAATATCTCCTAAAGAAATTAAAGTTCAAATCGCTTTCTCACCCGCAAGGGGTAAAAAAGCGAGCGAAATCCTGACATCAATCATGCATCGAGATAATGAATAGAAACCGGAGCGCTTCGATTCAAACCGAAATCAGTGACTGTTAAAAGTCTACAGTTTGTGAATTAATTGACCCTGTGAGTTACTGCAAATTGTGGCCGTCAGGAAAACGTAGGAATAGCCACAACGAATTTGCGAGTCCAGTGAGAAGGGTTTATCCAATACAATTGGACAAGTATTGATTGTTGCCGCAATCAATACCGTTAATTTAACATAGTTAAACCATTTTTAAGGTCTTTTTTTCTTGGCGGAGGTGAAAAAATAATTCACTGAGTGATTTTTTTAGGCGGATTTACCAATTAGACCGTTCACAACCCGAAAAATCTCAGTCGGTAAGCTTGGTTTATGAATGAAATCGTTCACATTATCTGCCATGGCCAGCCTGATAGCTTCTTCATCTGCCAGACCGCTGGTTATAATGATTTTCAGGTTCGGCAAGATTTTTTTCAATTCTCGAATGGTTGTTAAACCGTCAATTTCGGGCATCATCAAGTCAATAATGGCAAGCTCTGGATGAAAACCTTCTTCGAGTACCAATTGAATAGCTCTTGCTCCGCCGAGTGCCATTTTGGGCTGAAATCCGTACTCTTTTAAAATTTCATTCGTTAACAACAACATTTCATTTTCATCGTCTACAACTAAAATTAATTGACCATTTCCCTTTAGCTCTGTCTGAATTTCTGTGGCTTCCTGAGCTAAGAAAGTTTGGTATAATTTAGGAAGATAGATTTGAAATGTAGTCCCCTGATTCATCTCACTTTTCACAGAAACAAATCCATTGTGACCTTTCACTATGCCCTGAACTGTGGAAAGTCCAAGCCCGGTTCCCTGTCCCAGAGGTTTTGTGGTGAAAAATGGTTCAAAGATTTTATCTCTAATTTTTGGTTCAATTCCAAGCCCAGTATCGGACACTTCAATAACGACAAAATCTCCGGTGACATTTTCGGCGAGGAACGGTGAAAACTGATCCTGTAGTTTTTCATCTCGAGTAATAATTGAAATAATCCCACCCTCTGGCATCGCATCTTTCGCATTCACGCACAGATTCATGAGTACTTGATAAATTTGAGTTGCGTCACCGAGGACTAGATTATGCTGATTCGAGCATTGAATTTCGAATTTGACTGAACGTGGCATGGTATCAGCTAAAATTCCAACAATTTCTGAAATTAACGGTTCAATCACTACGGGATTTTTGTCGCCACTGGCACCGCGGGCATAGGTAAGAACTTGTTTGATCAACTCAGCCCCGCGCTCAGCACTACGCTGTAAGGTGTCAATCAATTGGCGACTATCGTCATCCGGTAACCGCATATGCAGAATGCGCGTCGCCAGCAAAATTGGCGCCAGTACGTTATTCAAATCATGTGCAATTCCTGACGCTAAGGTCAGAATACTTTCCATGCGCTGTGTTCGATAAATCTGCTCTTCGAGTTGTTTTTTCTCGGTCACATCGGTGTTAATGAACAAATAGGAATGAGCAGTATCCTGACTATCCCGGATCAACCTCCAATGACAGTCAGTTCTGATCTGATCTCCAGATTTAGTGAAATGTCGGAATTCGCCTTCCCATTTACCATTGGCAGACAAAACATCTAATTTAGGCTGAATTAATGTCTCATCAATCGAAGCGAAAAGAGTTTTATTTAGATTTTCACCAATTATTTCAACTTGATCCCATCCATAAATTTTTATGGCTCCGTTGTTCCAGAATGTAATATTAAAATCAAGATCGCAAACAATGATCGCATCGGGAGCCAGGTCTAGCAGTGCTGCCTGTTGTCGCAGACGATTTTCCGTTTTTTTCTGCTCAGAAATATCACGAGCAATCGTCGAAAAATACGAAACCTGCTGATCTTTGTCCTTGTGAGCGATAGTGACCTGGAGGACGGGAATTATTTTATTTTCTTTTGTAATTAAAGCTGTCTCACCCGTCCAGACTCCCTCACGCCATGCAATCGGCAACCCGACATTTAAGATTTGATCACTAACTTCTTTTGGATGAAACTGTGTATTTGAAACGTCATCGAACTCTGTCAATCCGATCATTCGGCGTCCGGCACTGTTAAGAAAAGTTGGGCGTCCGCGGGCGTCGGTAATACAAACAAAATCAGTCGTCGCTTCGAGTATCGCCTTAAATCGTTCCTGCTTTTCAGAAGTTTTCAGGAACGCTGTGATGTCCTTAAAAAATAAATTGACGCCATTCGTGCAAGGCTGAATGTAATTCTCAACCCACCGATCCGTGTAAGGGCAGAGTTCTGTATGGTTGATTGTTCGCCGCTCCTGAACCGCGCGTAACGCCTCGTGCTGAAAACCGGATTGCACCAGCAGTGGAAAGTTCTCCCAAATATTCAAACCAAGCATATCATCAGTCAGATTCATGAATTCCCTACCTTTAGGACTCAGGAAACTGAACCGCCAATCTTCATCAAAAGAAACATACCCATCTGTCAAATCATCGAGTAGTTGAATCATGAACTCAATTTCAATGACTTGGCGATCAGATAATTTTTTTTCTGAAGATTTAGAACTCATAACTCAAATTAGAGATGGATTTGAAAAATCACTCGCATAACGTTAAAGAGATGCTTGTCACATTTTCAGCGAATTAGTTGAGTTTTCTACCGGCAAAAAGAAAGCTGAACACGGGAACCTAGAGAAAATTACTTTATGATAATACCTGCTTTTCCTCAAAAAGTGAAAAGGCAGAACGCTAAAACGTTCTGCCCGATTATTTTTCAAACTTCGTCGTTTCTAAATTTTTATTGCCAATCAGCAATAAAAATATTCGTATCACCTTGTTTAGCCGCGTTTCGATTAGACGCAAAGACCAGCTTTTTCCCATCGGGAGAAAACATGGGGAAACCGTCAAATGTTTCGTTAAATGTAATTCTTTCAAGACCGGAGCCATCAGTATTGACTGCATATAAATCAAAATTACGGCCTTTGGCGTCATCCATATTCGATGAAAAAATGATCCGCTTACCATCCGGGAAAAAGAACGGTGCAAAACTGGCTTTTTTGAAATTTGTGATCCGACGCTTGCCCGATCCATCGGCATTCATAACCCATAAATCCAATTGCGTCGGACGAATTAAATCTTCATTTAAAAGTGAAGTGTAGTCGGCTTTTTCTTTTTCTGTTTCTGGATGAAATGCCCGATAGACAATCTGTTTTCCATCCGCGCTCCAGAACGGCCCACCATCGTATCCCAGCTCGCTCGTAAGCTTCTTCACGTTGCCACCATTCTTGTCCATGGTATAAATATCAAGATCGCCATCACGCAATGAAGTGAAGACAATCGTGCCGTCTTTACGGAGCGTCGCTTCCGCATCGTAACGCGAAGCTGTCGTCACAGGCTTGGCATTTTTTCCGTCCAAATCTGCCTTAAAAATATCGAATCCTTTGAAAAGCGACCAGACGTAGCCTTTAGAAAAATCCGGCTTGGGAGGACACTCCTTCGCAAATTTATGCGTTGAGGCATAGACGATATTTTTCTTATCCGGCGTGTAAAAAGCACAGGTAGTTTTGCCTTCGCCGTTGGAGAGCATCTTCACATCAGTGCCATCAATTTTCATCGAAAAAATCTGATCGCACCCATCGCCTTTCGGAGCACTTTGAAAGATCAACCTTTTTCCATCGAACGAAAAATACGCCTCAGCGTTCTCGCCTCCCAGGGTTAGTTGCTTAATATTTTTGAGATGTTTTTCTTGGGGGTCAGGATTGATGGGGGTCTTTTGCGCTTCGCTCACTCGTGGCATTCCCCAAAAAACGGTGACCACCAAAAGTAAAATTATTGCTGTAAATGTCAGGGCTTTCATAAATTTATTTTGTACCAGAATGAAAATGAAAGTGACCTACACCTGTCAAATCTGACAAAAATAGGTCACTTTCCCGAATCAATTAAATTCAGTTTAAGAAATTATTCTTCTTCTTGAACTGCATCTGATTTTGCTTTGTCTCTTTTTTCTTCCATTAACAAAGCTTTCCGGCTCAGGCGAATCTTATTGCCTTCCAGCCCGATACACTTGACCATCAACTGTTGCCCTTCCGTCAATTCATCACGGACATCGCGAACGCGATAATCAGCAATTTCAGAAACGTGCAACAATCCGTCTGTGCCAGGGAAGATTTCAATGAACGCACCAAAATCTACGATGCGGTTGACTGTTCCAAGATAGGTTTTTCCGATTTCAGCTTCAGCCGTCAAATCACGAATGATTTGCAGCGCCTGTTCCCCGGCTTCACCGTTATTTGTCGCGATGGAAATGCGTCCGCTGTCTTCGACATCAATCTTCGCGCCGGTGCGCTCGACGATTGATTTGATGACTTTGCCGCCTGGTCCAATGACGTCGCGAATCTTGTCGACAGGAATCTGAATGGTCAGAATTCTCGGTGCATACTTGTTCAGTTCAGGACGACCTTCAGTCAGGATTTCATCCATCTTATCGAGGATAAATAAACGACCTTTACGCGCCTGCTCCAAAGCTTCCTGCATGATCTGTGTATTCAGACCCGTGATTTTAATATCCATCTGCAAAGCAGTGATACCCGCACGCGTCCCGGCTACTTTGAAATCCATATCGCCGTAATGATCTTCCGCGCCTGCAATGTCGGAAAGAACTGCGAATTTCTTGTCTTCCTTTACGAGTCCCATCGCGACGCCAGCGACCGGAGCTTTGACGGGAACACCGGCATCCATCAGCGAAAGAATTCCGCCGCAGATCGTGGCCATTGATGAAGAACCGTTCGATTCCGTGATGTCAGACACGATGCGAATGACATATGGGAATTCTGATTCATCCGGAAGCACAGCTTCAATAGCGCGATGCGCTAAAACTCCGTGACCGATTTCGCGGCGTCCCGGTGATCCGGTACGTCCGGTTTCTCCGACAGAAAACGGTGGGAAATTGTAATTCAACATGAATTTACGTTTGTATTCGCCGGTTTCCAGATGCTCAATGTATTGCACATCCTGCGAAGTTCCGAGCGTCGTCGTGACCAATGCCTGCGTTTCGCCACGAGTAAATAACGACGACCCGTGGACGCGCGGCAGGACACCAACTTCAATCGTAATCGGACGAATTTCAGAGAAACGACGACCATCAGGACGACGTTTATTATTCAAAATATCGTCACGGAAAATCCGCTCTTTTAGCACATCAAATAAAGCAGCAGCTTCTTTACGCTTTTCGGGTTCTTCTTCCGGATAGCTTTCTTTGACGCGTTTTTTCAGATCGTCAATTGTATTGTAACTTTCAATTTTCGATTTATTTTCAACGTTCAAAGCTTCACGCAGCTCAGCTGAGAATTTCGCATCCAGCTCAGCTACCATGTCTTCATTCAGCTTCGGCGTTTCAAATTCACGCTTCTTGATGCCGAGCGTTTCAAACATTGATTTTTGTAACGCGACCAGTTTCTTGATTTCGTTATGACCGAACAAAAGGGCTTCTAAAATTACCTGTTCGCTAACTTCTTTTGCGCCGGCTTCGACCATGACAATGGCGTCTTCACTGCCTGCAACGAGCAGATTTAATTGTGAATTTCTGATTTGCTCATACGTTGGATTCACGACGTATTTATCATCTACCAATCCGACGCGGACACCGGCAATCGGTGTATGGAAAGGAATATCAGACAGATAAAGAGCCGCTGAAGCTCCGGTAATCGAAAGGACATCTGGATCGTAGTCTTCGTCTGCTGAGACGACCATTGAAATGATTTGCGTCTCATGTAAATAACCTTCAGGAAACAAAGGCCGCAACGGACGATCAGTCAAACGACAAGTCAGGATTTCTTTTTCTGTTGGACGACCTTCACGTTTGAAGAATCCACCCGGGATTCGTCCCGCTGAATAACCATACTCACGATAATCAACAGTCAGCGGAAAGAAGCTTTGACCTTCTTTAGCCTGACGGGCTGAAACAGCAGTAACCAGAACTACGGTTTCTCCCTGCTGAATCAAAACAGCGCCGTCGGCCTGTTTCGCGATCCTTCCCGTTTCAATCGAGATTTCTGAATCTCCAAAATTAACGCTTTCTTTCAAAAACATAATATCTCCTCCACAACAACAGTTGCCTGAAAACAGAAACATTTTCTGACTTCAAACAACACAATAAACAACAAAAGCCACTCAGCAACAACCTGAGTGACCCGAGATGTAACTTACGGATAAAAGCGAAAAAAATTAATACTATAGATAAAATTTTTCAATCTGCCGCTCGACGCAGCACGGACGTGATGGCTGGAATACGCGACTAATTATCTGTGAAAGAGAGCAGAGGAAACGAAGGGAAAAGGTTGTTCATCCTAAATTCCTAAACGGATAATTCGTGGAGCCTAATCTGAAGTCTTTTTTACTCTATACCAATTGGAGCTGGGGAGAGCGGGCAAGACCAGCCGTCACGTTCGGCTACAAACAAAAGGCGACGAACCCGAAGATTCGTCGCCGTGAATAACTTACTTACGAAGACCGAGCTTCTCAATAATTTGATGGTATCGGTTTATATCTTTGCGCTTGAGATAATCCAGCATACTACGCCGTTCGCTGACCATTTTCAGCAACCCGCGACGTGAGTGATTATCTTTTTTATGTGTTTTAAAATGGTCTTGTAACTCAAGAATTCTCTTGGTTAAGAGCGCGACTTGCACTTCCGGCGAACCTGTATCGGTCGCGTGCGTGCGATGTGTTTCTAAAATTGAAGCTTTCACTTCTGTGGCTAATGGCATTCTAACTCCTGTAATCCTAATAGATTAATAATAACCTGCGTGCGAAGATCGGTGAATTTATCATAACTGCCGGTTCAAGTAAAGCATCAGCATCGAAGCGCATTAACGATTAAAAGTCGGCAGCTCGTCAACGCTCTAGTACACTTTAACGATACAATGCATGAGGGGTATTAAACCCAAGTCACTTTTTTTCTAATTAGTGCAAGAAATCCCACAAAATAGGCGAAGAGTTCTATTCGTTTCGCTTCTTAGAACGCAAATACATAAAAAACATCGCAGCCAAAAAGCACTGAACCGTGAGCTGAATGATAACTTTTCGAGTCATTCCATCTACTGGCAAAAACATTTTCACGAAAGCAGTATCCCACAGAATTCTCGTGATGAACTTAGCGATAAAGACTCCAGCAAAGGCGGAAAGGAAAATTTTCCAGTAAATATATTTATTGCTTCTATTTTCCATCTCGCTTTTTTAAACCTCTGACAGGTTAGACGCCATGAGTAACCTTATTTATAAGTTTTTTATCTTCGACGAACCAACGGATAACGAAACTATCTCCACGATCGCATTTGCAATGAAAATTAATCATCACGTATTGTATACTGGATGTTTCTGACTTGTTCAGTCCAAATTCGAACACATAATTTATCCCTAGAACCAACTATTGAACTTTATCTCCTAGGGTATACGAGGATAAATCTGAGCATAATGTCGTCCAATTATGCTCAGATTTATCGTCAGTAATATAGTAATATTTTATTAGTCTGCATTTTAAGCTCCATAAATTAAGCGGGTTACGACGCACTTAATGCTTGATAAAAGCGTTGCGTTGGTTGGGCCTATCCATCACTACTTGATATCTTCAGCGGAGACGCCTTCATTACACTTGTCATTCGCAGCTCTAAACTTGTCAAATATTCGTTGATATTCGGCACGGTTATCAACGAAGGCACCAAGATAACTATACAAAGTCTCTGCAGCTAGTGTCCCAACCGCCCCCCAACCAAATCCTCTTACCCCCGTTTTTATTCCTCCCGATCTATACCCCTGTATCCCGCCTACTACTCCTCCTACTCCTATTTCTATCTTAGTAGATGTTCCATAAGTTTTAGCTGTGGCATATTCTGCATGTTGAAGTACCCGAAGAGCATTTGCTCTTTCACGATTAGCGCTTGCATAGCAATCCTGTCGTTTATTAAATTTTTCTTGTTTCGCAGGAAGCGGCCCCATGCTTGTTGGCATCATAGGCGATTGCGTACTACCCCCACCACTCGTCCCGCCACCTCCGCCCCCTTTCGCACTACCTCCACCACCACCAAATGCAAAATAACTAATAGTTGTAACCCAAGATCCCCATTCTATCGGACTGCCGATGAAATTGAAGCCCGTTCGCGTACTTACACTAGTGCTGCTAATGGAGTGTATTCCCGGAGAAAATATCCCATTGCCTCCACCTACGCCATGTGACGATTCTATTCTTTCCCAGTAATCAGGGGCAATCAAATTTAACCCTTCCGGATCAATGTAATTCACCGGATCGTTCTTCACGTAGCTATACAGATTCAAGCTCTGCGGATTGCTCAAATCGCTCGCCCCCAAACTCAGCGGATCGGCCTGCATAAAGCGTCCATTATTGTGATGGTATTGCCGCGCTTTCGCGTAATCCGTATTCGTTCCCAAGTCCCGTTCGTAGCCCGTGAACTTGTGCGACAAGTAAAAGGGCCCATTATTGGAGACTCGCAAGGCGGTCTGTCCGTGCGGATCAAATTCTTCGCGGAAAACGACGGCTCCCGTACTGTCCGTCATCTTGTAGCCGCTCCCCAGATGATTCGAATGCGTCCAGTGGAATCCTGTGTCGTAACTCTGCTGCGCCACCTGCTGTCCGCCGGGGCTGTAGACATACGCCCGATACACGCCGCCCGTACTTCCCAGCTCGACGACAGGTTGTCCCAGAACGGTTGACCACAAATACCAGAGCTTCGTATTCCCGATGGCTGATTCATCCGATAACACTCGATGTCCGTCGCCATCGTATTCCATGAACTTATTTCCCGTCACGCTCTTGATCCGGTTGGCCGCGTCATAGCTGTATACCTGCCCATTTAAATCTACCGCCATATTTCCGGCATTGTCATACGATTGTCCGGCATTGCTGATGCGGTTATTTAACGGGGCGCCGCTACCATTTGTAGCATAGCTCAGGCTGTAACTACTCAGTTCTCCGCCTCCGGTCGCCGTCACGCCTGTAAAGTTCGCCCAGGCGTCATAGGCATAGCCGCGCGTGTAAGCAATCGCCGTTGCGCTTGCTAATCGGTTTTGATCATCGTAGGCGTAGGTAGCCGTATACGCGCCATCCAAATAATCGGTAATTTTCTGGACACGACCGTTGTTTGATCCTCCGTTGTAGTAATTGTAATCCAGACTGACGATCTTATCGTTTTCATTGCTCGCGGCGTGGACACTCAGATACGTCATCTGCAACCGCTTCGCATCGTAACTCGCCTTTAGCTGCTTTCCGTTCCCGTAATTCACCTGCTTGACTGCGCCGAAGCCGCGATACTGGAATCCGCTCATAACATTTGTCGTATCGTTGGCAGCTCCACCGGAACGAATATTCGTCCCGATACCGGATAATCCTCCAACAGCATTGTAAGCGTAATTGACGTTCTTGACGAAAGTGTTAGCTGTGTAGGTCATGGTCTTGACGCCACCAGCCAGATTGTACTGATAACCAACGGAATAAGTTCCCGTCAGACCTTTGAAACTGCGCGTTTCGGTCTGTAACTGCACAAAAGCATTGTAAGCATAGGTGGTGGAACTTTCTACCGCTCCGCTACTCGGATTCTTTTCCTGCATCAGCGTCCGCGCACCGTATTCATTATTGTATTCGTAATGCACATTCTGCGTAAGAGTGCCGTTATACGTGATGTCTGAAACCAGACCACGCGTATTGTATGTAAATGTGCGCGTACTGGAATTGGCTAGGGTCGCGGTCAAGACCTGATCCAGAGCGGTGTAGGTATAACCTGTGGTGCCCGCTTCCGGTGTGGTTTGACTGGTCAATCGCCCATAACCGTCATACGCAAACGTACGATCCTGATGTTTAACGATTCCATTGTCGTAATGCGCAATTGTCGTCATTTGATCCAGCGGCGTGTAACTATAGGCGACACGGCTGTAGGTATTCGCTCCAATCGAAGTCAAGTCATACGCTTCCTTCAAGCGCCCTAAATGATCTTTCACTGTTTTGCGTTTTTTGCCTCGCTCGTCATCCACCAATACTGTCGAACTCCCCGCACAACCACATCCCACGTAGGAATAATCAACCGAATCACTATCTGGATGCATGACCTGGGTCGGACGATCCAGCGCGTCGTAAGTCGTAGTCGTCCATTGGAAACCCAACGCAACATCATCATCAATCGGCACAAAATTTCCGTTAACAGCCGTCGGATTTGTTGTTCGCTTGCCACGACCAACGTTATCATATTCTATATTTGTCGCGGTGAACTTAGTCGCAACCCCATCTGCCAGATCGCCTCCTTGCCGGATGGTTCTCCCTGCACCATCGTAGTTCTTATAGGAATAACTTTTATTGGTGCCTTCGATCAACGTATAGGTGGCAACCGCCATCCAGTTATCCCAGAAATTATAGGTGGTATAACCACCATCAGGACGGAGTTCGGCGATGCGACGATCCGCAAAATCATAATTATAGGTAACGACATTTTGATGAGTGCCTGACTGACTGGCTCCTTGAATGTGGTAATTCTCTAGGACATTTCCCGTGAACCAGTCAAACTTCGCACCGCTTTGATAAAGTGACAGCTCTATAATTCTGGTGGGGAAAGCGTGAGTTTCCCCTGCTCCGGCTGGCTTATTGCTATAATTATCCCACATTTCATAGGCAACCAGATTATTATTGACATCGTAGACACCACGGACATTGCCCTGACTATCATAGACTGGTCGTTGCCCCACCGTACGTGGTGAACTGGCGACACCTCCGCTGACAGAATATTGTGTCGTAGTCGTAAGATTGCCGCGCCCAACTGCGCTATTACCATTCAGTGAGCCAGCAGGGTTTCCAGTTGAAACGTCAGATTGAATGACATTATCAACAGAAGAATTCAGGAATAAATAGCCCTCGTCATAAGCATAGTTGACTTGGGCCAACAGAGTTACGCCTGCACCACTGTAGACTTTGGAACTGGAAGGTAAGCCAATGATGTGGCGGGTGCTGTAGTCCGTACTCGTGTTGTAATCAGTGTGAGTACGCCGATAAACATTTATCCCAGCGGCATCATATTCATCAGAATCCATCGGGAGAGCAGCACCACTTACTGAAGTGTAAGCAATCGCAGTTTTACGACTAAAACTGCCATCCGTAATCGTGACCTGACTAACCCTCTGATTGGAAACATACGTCGGCCCGGTGTCTTTGATGTAGCGTGTTGTGATTGTTTTGAGTGAAGTTCCAGCACCAAGATTGTAGGTAGTGGCATTCGTATAAGTACGACTCACCACGTCCTGCGGATTACTACCAGGATTAAGGTCAGTGCGGTAAATCCGACCTTGTGGGTCAGTGACCGTGCTGAAATTAGCTGCGAGGTCAAAGGAATACTGATAATTGACTTCCTGTGGAACTCCGGCGGTTAGGTTCCAGTTTTCCGCCCATTCCCAGCGATTGGCAAATTTCGGACAATCCGTTTGCGCAGTGGTATAGACAGTGGGAGCGACTACGGCTCCGGCTGGATATGAAGTTGCATTCATGGATGGCTGATCATAGCGCGTATACGCAACACGGCGCGCTGCGCCTTGTCCGGTGATAGTGGGGTTCCATTTTTCAACCAGATACATTTGCACATAGCTATTATAAAAACATTTATAGCTATGTCCCGACGGATAATCTAACCTCGCAGGCATAAACACTTGCGTCCCGTTAATTGTAGTGGGATCAGTAGTCAGTCCGCTAAAGCTGACGCTGACTGTGACAGGTTGCCAGTCAATGATTAAGTAGTTGTACCAAGTTGGATCACCTATCGGTACGGAAAGCCAAGATGTAACGTTTTGATTGTTGGCAGTGCGAAGTTCTCTCACTCGCGTCAAACGGTCATTCTCATAAAAGAAATCAATGTACCGTCCCAGCGTATCAATGATGTAATCAATAACGACATTGTTATTGGACTGGGTTTGATTTTGTATTGTGATGAAGTTACCGTTCCGGTCTTTGATCTGCGTAGGAAGGAAAAGAAAATCATTTACTGAGGTAGAACCAAATGTAACGCAAGTCCCGTTCATAAAACGCAATTTCTTAGATGAAGAATCAAATTCAATATAGGTTGAATCAAAGCTGGTAAAAATCGTCGGCGAACCTGAATTCACTCCTGAATTTAACTCATGACGTGACCCGTCCGGCTCAATGTATGTATAACTGAGATTTCCAGTAGTTCCCAGAAATGGTCCAACTGCGCCGCTATTATTCTTGCCCTCAATCGCGCCAAACCCTATGCGCCAACCCGGAGCCGGATAACCTTTATCGCTATTAAAAACGATCTTGCTCGTGGCGGTATCTTTCATCCAAACTTTGCTGTTGTAATTCATCGCCAAATCCAAGCCCAATCCGGCACGTCCACTTAATGACAAGACCGGAGCCGCGAAGTTAATATTTTGTGAACCAAGATTAATTGAAGTAGCACCCGTTTGCCCTCCACCGGTCGGATCTGTCGGTTCCGTTGGGTCACCATCTGCTGCGCCAACCTCATTTTTCGGAAGGTTTTGTGAAACGAAATAACTGGCCGTACCGCTACCACCAGCAGGATCGTCATAGCCGGGGGCGGGAAGGTTGTTAATATAAACTTTCGGGTCAGGCTTGACCGGGGTATTCGCTCGCATTAAATCAAGATTCATTCCATTGGAAGTTGTGCCGCCGCCGCTCCCTCCACCATTATTGCCTCCTCCGTTGCCCCCGCCGCCATTGTTTCCACCGCCTGAACCAGGATTTCCCGTTGCCAACAACGTTGCGATGGAGCCACCTAAATTGACTACACCTTTGGTTGAAACTTTTCCGTTGAGTTGCGGAACGGTGCGAACACTATCCAAAATCGCCTGTCGAATTGCAAAACCGGAAACCCAACCGCGTTGCGTTTTCAGCAATCCTGCCACGCCTGCAACCAATGCAGCAGAACCTGAAGTACCTGTATTCAAGCTGTAACCGCCACCCAGTTGCGTTGAAATTAATCCAACTCCCGGCGCACCCACATGCACGGCGGCTCCGTAATTCGAGAACGGCGCAAGGTCGTCCAGATTCGTCGTCGCTCCAACGGTAATTAAATTGTTCAGCGTATAACTGGCGGGATATTGCGGACTGTTTTGCAGGTCTTGTCCATTGTTCCCCGAAGATGTCACCACTAAAATTCCGGCAGAAGCAGTCCGCGCAATGGCATCAGATAATGCCTGTGAATTCGCGGCTGTCCCGAAACTGCAATTAATAACACTGACATTACTGGCAATCGCATAATCAAGCGCATCAACGACATCGGAAACATATCCACTGCCGGAAGCATCCAATGCCTTGAGTGGCATGACGGCTCCCTGCCACATCACTCCGGCAATGCCTGCGGCGTTATTGCCTTCCGCCGCAATCAATCCCGCCATCACTGTGCCATGTCCGTGATCGTCCTGCGGATTTGGCGTATCATTCACAAAGTTCCAACCAAATTCATCATCTACAAAACCATTGCCGTCATCGTCCTTGTTCTTATTGCCATTCGTTTCTTTTTGGTTGACCCATAGATTATTTTTGAGGTCGGAATGATTCAGGTCGGCACCCGTATCAATAACAGCCACTATGGTTGAGCGTGATCCGGTAGTGCTGGCCCAGCCTGCTTTGGCACGTACGTCAGCCGCCGGGGTACCGCTGCTCTGTCCGGTATTTTCGAGCGCCCATTGCGCACTAAAATTTGGATCGTTTGGTGTCGGCAGTGCCTGCACCGTATTAGCAGTTTTCGTCAACAGATAATTCGGTTCGACCCATTCCACCGCTGTATTGATTTGTTTGATTTCCAAGAGAGCTGAATCCAAATTCAGTTGATCCTTGATAATCAGCTTTTTGATATCGCCTTTGGTTTTTAGTTCCTTGATTTCCTTACCATACGTTTGACCGATTTGCGCAATCACTGCCGGATCAGCAAAAGGCTTGAACTTAATCAACAATTCCCCGCCTTTGTGCGCATGCAGGTTCCCCTGCGTCACCACAGCTTTACTCACTTTAGTAACGGATTTTTTGATCTCGCTTTTCTTCGTTGGCAAAGCAATAGTTGGCGAATACGCCAATAAAAACGAAAGAATGTTAACGATTAAGGCACGGAAATTGCGGGGGGGTAAGGCTAAACATGGGTCGTCTCCTAAATGAATCTGCAAATACAAATGAGGTAAAATGCTGATGCGTTCAACTGCAAAATGGCTTGAAAAAAACTTCCAACAATGGTTCTGATTGCTTCGTTCTGAAAGTTACTTCATCTAATTTTTTAAGGGTAACGCTTTAGACAGGCGAAAAGTATGGCGAGATTTTTTATTTGTCAAGCGCTGAAACGTAAATATTCAAAATATTTACGTTTCAGAGTAGCAAGTTTTCAGTCTGTAATTCAAAAAACTTATGATGAATTACCAGCTATCCATTGTGTTCCCCATTCGTATACTTCCAAACCCGAAAATCGTTTTTTATAATCATAATGAGAAGGCTCGCGGTATGCATAACCCAAATAATAAAAGCGTTTTCCTAACTCCATTGAATATCGAATCGAATTCAAAATCAGAAAAATTCCCAGACTTCGCTGCTTAATTTCCGGCTCGAAAATCGAATAGACACTGGACGTTGAATGTTCTCCCAGATCAAGAAAACTGACTCCGAGTAACGCCCCGTTTTGGAACAGACAAACTTCTTTGGTTTCGCACGGAATGCGCGCAGGAGTTGAAGATAAAAAATCGTAAATCGAATCGGGTACATTTTCAGTAAACCTGATTTTATGCCGTTGAAATAAGGCTTCTTTTTCCTCGTCAAGAAAGGCTTCACGGATGACAACTTCCAAATCTGAATTGGTTTTGAGGATTCGTTTCAAACTCGTACTCAACTGAAATGCAGATAAATCTATCCGCAGTGGGGTCACGTGTTTTTCATCTACACGTGAATACCGAAAAAAATATTCGCCAAAATGTCGCCATCCGTGTGCCCAGAGATAATCCATCTGCGAGGCGTTGAACTGGTCATTGAAAAAATATTCATTCATCGAAGTAGCGAAAACTTTCCAGTTTGCGTTTTGGTTGCTGCGAATTTTGCAAATAACCAAACCGCTTATGTCAGGTCTCGTCTTAAAATATTTACCGTCAAAAATGCAAACTGGAAAGTTTGCGCTTCAGGCAAGCTTTCCAGTTCGGATGATTCTTCAGTTTTCTGACAAAATATTTGGAACGTAAAAACGCAAACTGGAAAGTTTGCGCTACTTTAATATTTTGCTAACTCTAACGCTTTCGCATACACATCTTCCACCTGCGGTAAGACAACTCGTTCAAGAATTTTCGAGAATGGAACCGGAGTATCCGTACTGCCGACGCGATAAATCGGAGCATCAAGATATTCAAAATATTCTGACGCGATGCGGGCCGCGACTTCGCCTCCGGCTCCGCCTGTTACTTTGTCTTCGTGAACGATTAAAACTTTACCTGTCTTCTTTACGGTTGCAGCAATGGCGTCCATATCTAAGGGCGAGATAGAACGCAGGTCGAGAACCTCGGCTTCGACGCCATGTTCCTGTGCTAATTGATTGGCAGCGCGGATCGCCCAATGAACCGGAGTTCCGTAAGCAATGATTGAAAGGTCGCTACCTTCGCGCCGAATCTTGGCTTTGCCAAACGGGATTTCGTAATCATCGCCCGGGTCTGGAGCCTTAGCGAATGGCTGGTTATACAAATATTTCGGTTCCAGGAAAAACGTAATTCCCTGATTTCTGAGAGCGTGCCGTAACATCCCTGTCGCATCATCCGGGAATGCCGGAACGACGACGCGGATGCCGGGAATTCCGATCAGCCAGCCTTCGAGATTTTGTGAATGATAAAGTCCACCACCGATGTATCCACCGGAAGCCAGACGAATCACAATGTTTGGGCTGAACTGTCCTTTACTGCGATAATAATCGTGCGAAATATCAATCAACTGTTCAGCTGCCGGCCAGTAATAATCGGCAAACTGAGCGCCTTCGATAATCACACGAATGTCTTCACGAAACCGCGATAAACCATTTGCTGTGGCGCTAATGTAATCTTCGGCAATCGGGCCGTTAAAAACCCGCTTATTGCCGAATTCCTGCAACATTCCCATGTTGACGTTGAAGACGCCGCCCTTCTCTTTTGAAGCGACATCCTGCCCCCATAAGAAAGTATTCGGATTGCGGCGGAACTCAGTCTTCATCGCATTGTTGATGCCTTCCAACAGCGAAATCATCTTGCCGCCTTCTTTAGGATTTTGTCCTTCAGCAGGGATTGGCAATTCTGGCGGCAACACAAATTCCGTCGCCGAGGCCGGATCAGGATTTGGAGCGGCTTCCGCGCGTTCCTGTTCAGCATTGACGTGATCTTTATTCTCTTCTTCGATCGTTAACAGCTTGAGCGGATCAACTTTTTCAATCTGCAACAAGTGATTTTTAAGACGAACTAACGGATCACGCCGGCGTAAATCGAGGATTTCCTCTTCCGTACGATATTTTTTATCGTTGTCGGAGTTGCTGTGCGCATAAATGCGGACACACGAAGCATGAACGAGTACCGGCCCGCCGGTTGCTTTCACATACTCGACGGCTTCATCCATTGCCGCTACTGAATCAAATGGATTCGTCCCATCACAATTGATGATTTTCAATCCGCCGATGCCTGTGTAGTTATCAGAAACTATTGGATTCGCCGTTTGTTCCCAGACCGGAACGGAAATTCCGTAGCCGTTGTTCTGCACGACAAAAATTACGGGAACCTGTTCGCGTCCGGCACCATTTAAGGCTTCAAAAACGTAGCCTTCTGAACACGACGATTCACCCTGACTCGAAAAAGCAATCGCATCGCTGCCGTAGTATTTAATGCCCCGCGCGACACCAACTGCCTGCGAAGCGTGATTTCCGGTGGCGGAAGAAACGTTCTGAATTCCAATCGAAGGTTTACCAAAATGATTGCTCATGTGGCGACCGCCACCGGCTACGTCGTCGTCTTTGGAAAGTCCATTCAAATAAACTTCGTAGGCCGAAAGACTTCCCGCCATACAGGTCAGCATGTCGCGGTAATACGGAAACAGAAAATCTTTGCCCGGACGGAAAGCCAGCCCTAAAGCCATCTGAATTCCGTCATGTCCAACATGCGAAGCGTGATAGCCCCAGCCTTTGGATTGTTTACTATAATTTCTGGCTTTTTCATCAAGCAGGCGCGCCTGATGCATTAAACGATACCAATCAAGCTGAGTCTCAACCGGCACACGAGTACTACCAACAACTAGAGGATCAACCTCAGCGGAAATAACTTGTTCTTCTTTTTTCATCCTACTTTCCTTATGAATCCTTTGGAAGCTGCGGAATATTGTGAAGTAATGCAGCATTTTAGGAGCGAGAGACGTATTTTGCAAACCGATCACGTCCCCACATTTAAGTAGACACTAACTCGCAAAGGATCAATTTAGTTTCAAAAATCTTTTTAACTGAATATCCTTGTATTGAACCTTCATCGGTTCACCTGGAATAATCGGCATTGCCAAAACTCCTGAAACTGCTGATTTCATTGCTTCCCGATCATCCAGCTCAGCAGTTTTCTTCTTGTTAATTTTCAAGACAATCCGACTGCCGATGGCGCTAATATAATATTCATTCCATTCCTCTAAATTCATTTTTCCAAGAATCGTATCAGATATATTTTCTTCTATTGTCGTTTTCTTCCCGCTTTCATCAATCACGGATTTTTGCCCTCGTGCCGCTAACGATTTTCTGGGGCCATATTCATCCCAAATTCCACCGAGGTATGGCCCTGATGTAGCAATATCCGCTTGATAACCCCAAACCAATCCCTTTTCTTTGACCTGCGAACGAAACTGCATTCCTGAATTCGCTTTGGCTCCGAAAATTCGGAACTTAAATTTTAATTCAAAATCGCCGACTTCTCCGCCCTGCCAGACGATGAATTGATTGAACGGCGGATTATGATCTTTGGTAGTCGTGCCAGTAATCGCTCCGTCTTCAACAGAAAAGTAGCTCATATCAGGCGCTTTCCAGCCCTTGAGAGTTTTCCCATCAAAAATGCTAACCCAACGCGGCCCTCTGTCTTTGCTGGCTTGAAGACCATAAATTGAAATAAACATTAAGGGCAGGCAAACCAAAATCAATTTAAATCGTAATAACTTTGAGATCATATTTTTCAACTTTTATAGCGCGAATTAAAGTAGCTGTGATTAGCTTTAAATATTATCCGTGAATTCGCCTATCAAAAGCTACTATGCTAGACTACGCCACGTTTTTTTTCAGTTTAATTGCGATTAAAATGTATTGTACAAATTGCGGAAAATCTGTCTCCTCCGAACAAGAAAGCTGCGATTCCTGTGGCTCGACTATTTCCCGTCCCAACGCAAATTATAACAAAACGGTTGTTGAGACTCCGAATTCCGCCCCCTTTTTAGGGATGAATGCAAAGCTGGAAGCCGGAAGAATTCTTGGCAACCGATATGAAATTATCACGCCAATTGGTTCTGGTGGAATGGGGACAATTTACAGCGCTCGCCGCATCAATATTGGTGATTTAGTCGCCGTGAAGGTGCTGCGTCCCGATGTCGTCACCGATTCGCTCTCGCGTGAAAGATTTCAACGTGAAGCTCAGGCTGCAGCCAAGCTCCATCATCCCAATGCGGTTGTCATTCACGATTTTGGACAAGAGCCTGATGGCGTTACTTATATCGTCATGGAACTGTTGGAAGGTCGCAGCCTGCGTAACATTCTTCAGGAACGTAAAGTCATCAGTCCTAAATTAATTGCGCCATTGCTGAAACAAGCTTGCGCCGCCATCGAAGCCGCACATCGTCAGGGGATCATTCATCGTGATCTCAAACCCGATAATTTCATTTTGCTGGAAACTCCAGACGGCGCAATTCATGTAAAATTACTGGATTTTGGAATCGCAAAATTGCTTGATCGCTCCGATCACGATCCGAGATTAACGCTGACGCAAACCGGCACTGTCATTGGCACACCAAATTATATGTCGCCCGAGCAATGTCAGGGCGAAGAACTTGACGCGCGGAGCGATATTTACAGCCTCGGAGTTGTGCTCTACGAAATGCTGACAGGATCGCAGCCCTTCAGCGCGACTAATCCAACCGGAATCGCCGTCAAGCATGTGACCGAAAAACCCTTGAAGTTAAGCCAAAAAAACCCGGCGATCACAACTGAAGTCGAAAAAGTAATTCTCAAGGCGTTAGAAAAAAAACCGGCAGACCGTCAGCAATCAGCTTTGCAATTAGCGCAGGAATTTGAAGACGCCGAACAGCGAATCTTTAAACCAAATTTCTTGATTCCGATCCCGGCAGAGCCAGAGGTAAATGATTTCTCGCTTGTTGACGCGGCTCGTTCGACATCAATGGCTCCGATCTATGCGACGATTGCAACGTTGATTTTATTAGGAGGAATCGCGCTCTGGTGGTTCTTCTGGAAGCAACCGGAACCAGCGCAAAAAAATCCAAACAGCAAAAATTCTCCGACGAATCCGAAGCGAATTATTGCCCCGGAAGGAATGATTTATGTTGATGGAGGAGAATTTACGATGGGCAGAAATAGCGGCAACGATCTTGATTCGCCCGCGCATCAAGTCACGCTCAAGCCTTTCTTTATTGATCGAACTGAAGTAACCAATCTCGTTTATAAAAAATTCATCGACGCCAAAAATTATCCAGCGCCATCTGATTGGAACGGAAATTTATTTCCTGAAGGTCAGGCCCAATTTCCTGTGACTGATCTCACCTGGAACGACGCAAATGCCTTCGCTTTATGGCTTAAGAAACGGCTTCCCACCGAAGAAGAATGGGAGTTCGCCGCACGCGGCACCGACCAGCGAAAATATAACTGGGGCAATGAATTTGTTGATGGAAAAGCCAATCTCCAAAATAGTTCAAGCGTGGTGCGAAAGAACAAATTACCCGTCGGAAGTTTTCAAGACAGCACGAGTCCGTTCGGCGCAGTTGATATGATTGGAAATGTTTGGGAGTGGACGGCCAGCAGCTTAAAACCGTATCCAAACGGACGAGCGATTGATCAGAAAGGCTATAAAAATTTAAAGGTTATTCGCGGCGGCGCGTGGATGAGCGAACCAGCACAGGCGACGACCACCTATCGCCGCGGATGGCCTGCGACCAGAGCCGATTGGGGCCAAACCATCCCCGATTATTCCGCCACCGGATTTCGCTGCGCGCAGGATGTGCAGTAACATTAGTCACTGAATGTTGAGGAAATATAGTTCAACAAAGGAAGCAGAAAGATGACGGAACAAACGGAAATAATGAAACACACGGAAAGGAATGAAATACTTTTTTTTCAAAGTATTTTCTTGGTTCAGTCAGTTTCGTTATTTCCGTTTGTTCCATATTCTCTCTTTTGTTGGCTCCTTTTAATCATCACTTCATCAAGTGTTTTTTCTCAAGGAGGCAGCGGCGATTTACCCCCGATTTCAAAACCTCCGGTAACCAGAACTAAACCGCGTCCAACGTCAAAACCAAAGCCAACACCCTCAGTTGTTCCCGTTGCGCCGAAGCCTGGGCCCAAGCCGTTTTTATCCAGAGAGCCTTACAGGATTGATACGATTCAATTCGATCAGGAAGTTGAAGGCAGTGTTGACGCAGAAACGTCAGGACGCTTACCACAGTATATTTATTATCAGGAGTTCAATTTTTTTTCGACGGAAGATGATTTTTTAAGCCTGACCTTGAGCAGTTCAAATCCAAACCTGAAGCTAGAATTATTCGATGAAAGTTCTCAGCAAATTCCTTTGCGATATGAAGAAGCAAACAAAACTTATCAACTGACAACCGGCGATAAGTTATTACCGGAAGATGGAAAATATCGGGTTCGATTGAGCTTTGCGGCCGGCGCTCCCCTAAATCAAACGATCAAGTTTTTTTTGAAAATTAATCATCTTGGATTGACCGTCACGGCATACGAAGGACGTTTGAGAAAGGTCATTGAAACATTTAACCTTCCTGGTGAGCATAATGTTGACGACGCAATTCTCCGATTACAAAAAATTGTTCGGGACGATCCTAATCAGGCAGGCGGTTACGAATACCTTGGAATTCTTTACAACGAGCAAAAACAAGATTATTTAAAAGCGGAACGAGCGATGGCGCAGGCCATTAAATTAGGCGGGTCGGCAACTTTTAAAATTACGCATGACAGCCAATGGCGCAAACCCAGCTTCGATAAAAAAACCAAAAAAAATATTTGGACGGCCCAGCGCACGGATTGGATTCGCATTTACCGTGACAAGATTTACTTCGTTGAATTTGGCCCGGCGCAAACTCCAATCTTCGCGTTAACTACTTCCTGGCTGACTGACATCAGGCATCCAACCGACAGTGAAATTGTCAGCTTCAAACACAATGATCGCAAGTATAAACCCGATTCACTTTTCTTTG
Source organism: Blastocatellia bacterium (assembly GCA_043736395.1). Classification (GTDB taxonomy): domain Bacteria; phylum Acidobacteriota; class Blastocatellia; order RBC074; family RBC074; genus JAFDVL01. The sequence continues at coordinate 34,960 of JAYTCQ010000056.1, forward strand.
GATTTAAGAATTTAAACGAAGCGCAACTGGCGTTCCAATTAATTTCCAGCAGCTTTCCTGAAAGGACGAACGAACCACGATGAACCTCTGGGGTGGAAGATTTACCGGCTCTGCCGATCAACATTTTGCGGAATACAATGCCAGCTTTCGCTTCGATCAACGACTGCTTTTCGCGGACTTGAAAGGCTGTCAGGTTCAAGCGCAGGCACTCGGAAAAGCCGGAATTCTGAGCGGTGAAGAAGTAGCACAAATTCTCACCGGTCTGGAGAAAATTGAAGCCAATGCGCAGGATGCAAATTACGTCAATCGCCCAGAATTTGCCGGGACGGAAGACGTACACAGCTTCATCGAATCGCGCTTGACGGAACTGATCGGAGCGGCAGGATACAAGCTCCACACCGGTCGCAGCCGTAACGATCAGGTTGCCACCGCGACCAGAATTTTTCTGCGTGAAGAAATAAAAACAGTTGATTCATTAATCGTCGAAGCCCAGTCAGCATTGCTTGATTTAGCTGAAAAGCATCAGAGCGACCCGCTTCCCGGTTACACGCATTTACAAAAAGCGCAGCCTGTATTATTTGCACATTTTTTGCTCGCGTATTTTCAAATGCTCGCCAGAGATCGCGAAAGATTTTCAGAATTAGCGCAACGAGTAAATATTTTGCCACTTGGTTCGGGAGCCTTAGCTGGAACAAATTTTCCAATTGATCGTGAATGGATGGCGCAGGAATTAGGATTTGCTGGAGTCACAAAAAACAGCATTGATGCCGTGAGCGACCGAGACTACATTATTGAATTCGCGAATGCTTCAGCACTAACAATGATGCACCTTTCACGGCTTTCGGAAGATTTAATTATTTACTCGACACAGGAATTCGGCTTCATCAAATTAGGCGACGCGATTGCCACTGGCAGCAGCCTGATGCCCCAGAAAAAAAATCCTGATTCACTTGAATTAGTACGTGGAAAAACGGCGCGAATTTTCGGACACGTCACTGCCCTACTCACGATGACAAAGGGATTGCCACTGGCTTACAACAAAGATTTACAGGAGGACAAGGAAGCTTTATTTGACACGATTGATACGCTGGCAGGCAGCTTGCGCGTCATCGCCACCGTTCTGAAAAATATTAAATTCGACGCCGCAAGAGCCAGAGCTTCAGCCATTACTGACTATACCAACGCGACTGATTTAGCAGATTATTTAGTTCGCAAAGGAATCGAATTTCGAAAATCCCACGACATCATTGGACGTATCGTAGTCTTTGCCCTTCAGGAAAATAAACAACTTTACGAAATCTCACTCGAAGAATATCGTCAATTTTCTCCACTGTTGGAAGAAGATTTATACGATGCGATTTCACTGGAAAGCTGCCTTGCCGGAAAAAACAGCACAGGTGGAACATCACCATTTCAAGTGAAAAAAGAGTTGGAAAATGCTCGACAATCGATTTGAAGCTCATCACACATTTTGTTAATGCAAAAATTGCAACGGCTTCAAGCATGCCAAAACTCACGATGTCGATTTTCAGACCAATGAAAAAATATGGCTCTTTAACCCACGCCTTCAAGTAAGGAGCGAGCATTTTGAATTCGATGAAAGTAAGACTGTAATTATTGGTCAAGCCACCTGTGGACGCGCATCTGGGATAGCTTTACGATTGAATTCGGAACAAGCCGTAAACGCTAGAAAAATCTGAATAAATGTCGGGTTGTATCGGCTAAATATTCACTAATTAATAACCTCTTTTCAGCAGAAATAAATTCCCTATTTGGAGCCAAAGTGGCTGCTACCCCACATTTTAATAAAAAAAGTATTGACAACCGTTAATCACGGTGTAACATTTATTACAGTTAATTGCGTTTAATTTTCTGGCAGAATCAGTCAGATATGTTTGGGATAAGCCGGCAGCTTACTAACCTATTTCTTCAGCAATAACATTTATCACTGGACTTCGTTTTAGTTTGCATCGTGTATTTACGTCTTTGTAAATCTCACGAAGCCTTAGAATTTGAAGCTAAGTGCTTTCAACTAACTAGCCCCCACAGTGGTTGATCTCATGAACAGACGTTCGGTGTTTTTCAGTCTCGCATTTTCAGTGGTGTTGATACTTCTGGTAGCTGAATTTTTTACTACTTCCAAAGCCGCCTTTACGACACCTCTCACAATTAATTTTACTTATCCGCTGGCGATTCATCCAACTTTTTCGTCGATTAAAATAGCCGGATCAGGAATACAACAGGTCTATCGCCTCGGCTCTGTCGCGCCCACCGGAATTTTTGTTGGTCTTGATCCAAAAGCTGGAACTTCTCCAGCTGGAACGATGCTCACGTTCACGTATCAAAATGCAGCTAGCGTGGGAGCCAATGACTTCGTTTATGCGATCCGCATCAAAAATGAGGCGACTTCAACCGGTCAGTTGCAAACTGCCCTGATTGGAACCTGTCGAACAATTACTAGTATTGGTTATGCAAAGGATCCATCTTCAGTTCTTGCGAATCCGTCCGTCGTAAATCTTTCAATTGGCAATAATATTGGCGCTGGATTTGATGTTAGCCCCGGCCAGGAAACAGCGATCATTTTTTATACGACCCCTGATCCACCTGTTTTGGCTGATACGACGATCACCGGAGGTCAAGGGCTGCTAACCATCCCATCGGCTATCTTTCAACAAATTTACGGCGCCTGTCCGGCTGACCTTGTGACGGATATTAAAGCTGGATGTACTGCTGCCAGCGTCTCTGATAATCCAGTTACAGCAATCGCCGGAAGCACTGTTTTCTATGAAGTTGTAATCAGAAATAATGGATTGCTCACACTTAATAATTTAATTGTCACTGACACCTCAACCAGCGCGAATCTTAATTCTCAATTTATGATTGGCAGCTCCGCGTTCACTGGAATTCTATTTCCGGGACAATCTGCGAAGGCAGTTTTTTCTGAGACCGTGAGTATCAGTGGATCGAAAAATATTAGTGTAGTTGGCGAATACCTTATTCCGAACCAGAATGGAACACCAAGCGGTCAAACCTTTCCTCTTCCTGGTTCAAATTCAATTCTTTCCGATAACGTCAGCTTTACAGTAGTCGCACCACCAAGCCTGACCTCATCGTTTACAATTTCTCCAACAAATTTCACGGCACTCCCCCAAACTTTAACTTACACGTTAAAAGCTAGTAACACAGGTGCTTCAGCTCTCACTACTACTTTTGATGTAGATGCCAAACTGAAAGCTTTAATTGCTTCTCCTCCGGCGGGCTTACTCGTTTCACCGGCACTCTCTTTCCCGACTGTCGCGCAAACAATTCCAGCAGGTGGAATGACAACGCAGACTTTCATGATCACGGCGAATACCTTATCCGCATGGCAGGCATTGGCTGACGCTTCCGACCCGAAAAAGTCTTCCAGCAAGATGACCGTCAACGCGGCAATTGCGGGAGCAGGCGCAGCTGCCTGCGGAGCCGCGCCAATCATGCAAATGGTGACGGCGACAACGAACTTCGCACCACCTTGTCAACTTGAGATACTAAAAACCGTCGCCTGCGATCTGGGAACCGGCACACCTCCAGATGCCAATTTTTCGGCGACAGCAACGGTTGTCAAAGGTGGCAATGTTTATTACCGCTACAAAGTTACAAATTCCAGCTTACTGGATACGATTACTAACATTACTGTCTCCGACCCCTCGGCAGGCTTACCTGTCATCATTGGTTCACTTACTCCAGGAGCAATGCGCACCGTAGATATCCTGGCGGTTGTACCAACCACGATCCCGGCCAACCTGACAATTTCAGTGAATGGTGTCTGTGATCAAGGCAACGTCTCGAATACGACAACTTCTGGATTAACAATCATTGATCCGCCAACTCTACAATCAACTTATACAATTACTCCGGCGAACTTCACGACTTTGCCGCAAACTCTCACATACACATTAAAAGCTACGAATACTAGTACGTCATCACTCTCCACGACGTTTGATCTTGATGCGAAATTGAAAGCTTTAATCGCTGTGCCTCCGGCAGGTTTAGTCGTTTCTCCTGCTATCTCCTTCCCGACAGCGCCACAAACCATCGCAGCGGGTGGACTGGCAACGCAGATTTTCACGATCACGGCTAACACCTTACCCGCCTGGCAAGCTTTAGCAGATATTTCAGACCCGAAAAAGTCTTCCAGTACCTTGACTGTTAAGGCTTCGATCACTGGAGCGGGTTCAACCATATGTGGCGTTATGCCGATTACACAAACCGTTCAAGCTTCAACCACCTTCACGCCACCATGCAACCTTGAAATACTTAAAACAGTTGCCTGCGATTTGGGAGCCGGCACACCTCCAAATGGCAATTTTTCGGCAACTGCGGTAGTCATCAAGAATGCAAATGTTTATTACAGATACAAAGTTACAAATCCCAGTTTGCTGGATACGATTACTAATATTACGGTCTCTGATCCGCTGGTAGCCTTACCTATCATCATTGGTTCACTGGCTCCCGGAGCGATGACCACCATAGATGTGCTGGCAGCTGTGCCGACGACGCTCCCCGCTAACACGACCGTGACGGTGAACGGAACTTGCGGCCAGGAAAGTGTGACTAACACAACGACTTCAACTTTGACCATTGCCGACCCAAGTATCTCAGCCAGCAAATCCGTCAATGGCAGCGTCAATTTAATTGATTACACGCCGGGGACAGAACTGGTCTGGTCACTCACCGCGACCAATAATGCCAGCACGGGAGTACCTGTAAATCTTAAAATTGACGATCCGCTTCTGCGGGGAATTAGTGGCGTCGTATTTAAGCTGGGAAGCACGACCGTAACGCTGCCATATACAGCAAATAATGTACTGGCTGGCAGTTCGGTAACGATCAAAGCTTCAATGACGTTCGCTTCAGCAAACGACTTTAAAGCAGTCGCTGGCCCCGATCAGATTTTACGCAACGTAGTCAGCGTCACAGGCGAACTCGTAACTGTAGTCTGTGGTGCCGTCAGCGGAGCGTTGCGGGCCAACGCAGAAAGCACCGTTCAGCTCATTACTCCGCCAAATACTGAGGTTTGTATTATCCGCACCTGCGAACCAAACTGTCCTCCGATCTCTGCTGCACAGGAAGCAGGGAGGAAAGCGCCATTTAGTGATGACAAACCCGGATCGTTGTTACTCTATAATTTGTACACTTCCAGCGTTTCCGGCGAGACCTCTCAAAATACTCGCCTGTCGATAACGAACGTGGGGACAAGTACGACGTTCGCGCATTTGTTTTTTATTGACGGTGCGACGTGCAATGTGTCAGATACTTTTGCGTGTCTTTCTCCGAATCAGACTTCATCGTTTTTAGCTTCGGAAATTGATCCGGGAGTGACGGGCTACGTCGTCGCGATTGCGGTCAATGAAGAAGGCTGTCCGATCAGTTTTAATAATTTAATTGGTTCAGCGCACGTTAAATTCGCCACTGGTCATACAGCCGTTCTCAGTGCGCAGGCAGTCCCCGCGATCTATGATGGCGTTCTCAATAGCTGCACTTCAAGTATGGCTGAAACGGTTATTAAACTTGACGGGAATGAATACGGAAAAGCTCCGGCGACGCTGGTGGCCGATACGATTTTCAGCCAGGCGGATAGGCAATCTACGATGCTGATTGTGAATCCAGTGGGCGGAAATCTTAATACTGCCGATTCAGTGAATAAGATTGGAAGTATTTCGGGGCAGGTCTTTGATGAGGCTGAAAGAGGTTACAGCTTTGTCGCTTCCATTAACCGCTGTCAACTACGCGACACGATGAATGATAATTTCCCACGCATTACGACTCGCCTTTCAAGAGTAATAAGTTCTGGCAAAGTCGGAATGATGTGGTTTGCGACAACCGATAAAGCTCCGATTGCCGGTTCCATTATTACTTTTAATCCGGATGTGAGACAAAACGCGTTAGGCTTTAATCAAGGGCATAATTTACATTACTCTGCCCTCACGGATAAAGCCACTTATACTATCCCGATCTTTAAACCACATTTTTAAATTTTGATTTTGGGTCTTGGGATTTTGGTCTTTGTCGAAGTAGTGAAAGAAACGAGAGTGATTCGCTCATTCTCAGTTTCATCATTTGTATGAAGCAACAAATGATTGGTGCGGGTGTGACAAAGACCAAAATCCCATATCCAAAGCCCACTCATATTAATTTTGCGATGTCAGTGAGCTGACTCTGTTGAAGTGGCCTGATTCATCTGAGACAGGTGTGAGAAAATTAAACATCGCAATCGCAGGCGATCATGGAAAGGTAGCCATGATCGCCTGTTTTCTGGAACTCAGCCAAAATTAGTCCTTTCAGTTAATTGCAATAAAAAAAGGCGTTCTACTGCAATCCTCACCCCAAAAAAAGGATCAGACTTGTCGTCTGATCCTTTTTCTTTATCGCGTTCCTATGTAGCGTGAACTGTTAGTTCACGCTGTTTCCGATAGCAAATTACGTTCAATATAATTGCCTTTCACGCGATTGATTTTTTTGATAAAAGTTCCGATGCAAACAGCGTGAACTAACTGTTCACGCCACATTAAAGCGCTACACGCGTAAATAATCGCCGCGCCAATCTTTAATCGCCATTTTAATATCTTTGCCTTTCGCAAATTTTCCTTCCAAAGTTTGCTGAACTAAACTTGACAGTTCGGCATCAGAGGCAAATCGTAAAGAGACAATTTGTCCAGGAGTCAGCGCTTCCGACTTCGTTAATAATTCCGGTGAAAGAATTCTTTGATAACGAAGTTTTTCTTCTAACCGAATCACGCGGTCTTGCGCTTTGAGTGCTGAGCCTCGCGCAATGAATCCAACCACTAAAATCAGAATTGCAACTAACAACCAACGCAGTTCAGCTGCTCCGGGATCGCGGGCAAGATTCACGATTGACCAAATAAAATTGATCAACGCCAACGGGCCAAACACATAGTGAAATGGCGCGTGGTAACGCGTGTGGTTTTGAAAATTTTGGGGTTCTGTCATGCAAAGTTCTCCGGGTAATATTTTATTAAACTAACTGCGATTCTGAGCCGTTTTCGGCATCTCAATTTTCTCAGGTTCAGGCGTAAAATCTTCGCCTGGGTTAATGAAACGATCCGTCTCAAATTTGTACTGTTTATCGTAAAGTTGTTTGTAGCGACCGTTCAAAGCGATCAATTCCTGATGGCTTCCGTGTTCGACGATCTCACCATTTTCAAGGACTAAAATTTGATTGGCGCTGCGAATTGTCGACAGCCGATGCGCAATCACAAATGTCGTTCTTCCCTGTCTCAGTTTTTGCAATCCGTCCTGAATCATGGCTTCGCTTTCACTATCCAAACTGGAAGTCGCTTCATCCAAAATCAAGATTCTTGGATTTGCCAAAATTGCTCGAGCAATCGAAAGTCGTTGACGTTGACCACCTGAAAGTTTAATGCCGCGCTCGCCAATAATGGTCTCGTATTTTTTCTCAAAACCGTCAATAAATTCAGCGCAGTGCGCAACCTTGCTCACTTCTAGAATTTCTTCCATCGAAGCATTTGGATTTGAAAAGCCGATGTTCTCCGCAATCGTTCCATCGAACAAAAAATTATCCTGCATCACGATGCCAAGATGTGAACGATAATCGCGCAACTTCAACGTAGACAGCTCACGATCATCAATCAGCACACGCCCTTGCTGAGGCTTCGCAAAATTCATTACTAAACCAATCAAAGTACTTTTACCTGATCCACTCGAACCAACCAACGCCGTAGTCGTCCCCGCGGGCGCGTGAAAATTTATATTTTTCAGTACTCGAACGCCTTCAGTATATTCAAACCAAACGCCATCAAATTTCACATCGCCACGCACATCCGCAATGGAATTTCTATCTTCATCGCCTTCGACTTCGGTGACAAGTTGTTTGATTTCACGGATGCGATCAAGTCCCGCAAAAGCTTCCGTAATTTGCGTTCCGATATTCGCAATTTCAATTAATGGCATCGCCACCAGGCCGGTGAAAAAAACGTACATGAATAATTCGCCCAGCGTCATTTCACCGTTCAGCACCGAACGTCCACCGATAAAAATCATCAGTACGCCAATGATTCCGGCTATCACTGTGGTCGAAGCCATCGTCGCGGAAACAGCGGTCATGGACTTCGTGACATTACGCAGTAACTTATGCGCGCCGCGAGTGAAAACCAGTTCTTCGCGCTTTTCAGCGGTGTAGGCTTTGACCGTGCGAATGCCGCCAACTGTTTCGGCTAAACGTCCGGTAAGTTCAGAATAAATCTCTCCGCGTTCGCGAAATAACGGGCGCAGTTTTGTGAACGCCATCGCCATCAATCCGCCAAAGATTCCCAACACTAAAATCGTCACCAGCGTTAATCGCCAATTTAGATAAAGTAAAACCGACAGCGATAAAATGGCAGTGACGATGCCTCCCAGCAATTGAATCAATCCCGTTCCGACCAGATTTCTGACGCCTTCCGCATCATTCATAATTCGTGAAATCAGCTTCCCTGTTTTCATCGAATCAAAATATCCAATCGGTAAGCGCAGCACCTGCTCCATCACGCTTCGCCGCATCGTAGTAATTGCACCTTGCGCCGCGACTCCCAACACCTGCGATAAAGCGAATGACGTAATCGCCTGCGCAATAGTTGCCGCACCGCCAACCAGAGCAATCGGCATAATCAAATCTGAGCGCTGCTTCATAATGACTTCATCAATCAAATATTTTGATGAAGCTGGAAGCACCAAACCGACCAGACGATTGAAAAGCATCAAGCTAAATCCAAGCGCCAGGCGGAAGCGATATTCCCAAATCAGTTCACGTGCTTCGCCCCACGCCTGCTTATAATCAATTTTTTTCTTTTTTTCTTCAGCCACAAACAAACCTCACTTGAGTTTAATTTAACAGTTCGCGCACAATTCACCAATGGACTACCAAAGAACGCTTGATGAAGAATTTTGCCGGACAACCTTGCAAAAACTTAACGTTAAAAATGCGCCAGAATTTGCAAAGCCCGTTTCCCGTCAGCCTGTTCACACCGTTTACGGCGGCGCGCATCTTTTCAAAACCGAAACAATGAACAAGCTAAATGCCATCGCGAAAGTCAATTTCGAGCGTTATATTTCAGACGCTTCCGAACTTGCTGAAGCGTTTGAAATGGACTCAGAGCTTGCAGCAAAAATTTATCCACGCGTCAAAGCCAAACTTGATGCCGGAGCAATCGAAGATTATCGCATAGATTTTGAAGACGGGTACGGATACCGCGCTGATGATGAAGAAGATTCTCACGCGATCAATGCCGCGGGTGAAACTCATCTTGCGATACTACAAAACTTATTACCTCCGTTTTTTGGAATTCGCGTAAAATCCCTGAGCGGAAAAACTCAGTTGCGGAGCGTCAGAACACTTGATTTATACGTCACAAAATTAGTCGAACTCACGGACGGAAAAATCCCGGACAATTTTGTCATCACTTTACCGAAGGTTACTTCAGCCAATGAAATCAGTACTTTCGTTTCATTCTTGGCTTCACTGGAAAAAACTTTAGGATTAAACCCAAACGCGCTTGGACTCGAATTTCTCATCGAAACCACCTCTGCATTTTTCAACGACAAAGGCGAATTCGCGTTGCCAAATTTGCTCGTCGCCGCGCTGGGACGATGCAAATCAATCCACTTCGGAGCGTACGATTACACCGCGAATATTGGCATTGCTGCACATCATCAAGATATTCGACATCCTGCCTGTGAGATGGCACGGCAACTCATGCTGATGGCGTACGCAGATAAAAATGTTCGCTTGGTTGATGGAGTCACGACTACCTTGCCGATTGAAAAATTCAAACATTCAGTCCAGCTCACACATGAAGAACTGAGCGAAAATCGTCGCATCATTTTCAGAGCCTGGAAGCTGCATTTCGATAACATTCAGCATTCAATGAAAAGCGGTTTTTATCAGAGCTGGGATTTGCATCCGGCGCAATTTATTCCACGCTATGTTGCAACGTACGCGTTCTTTTTGAGTAGTATTGATGCGGCTTCTGCGCGACTTCAGAATTTCATTCAGAAGGCCGCGCAGGCTTCATTAATCGGAGATGTCTTTGATGATATGGCTTCGGGTTTAGGGTTAATGAATTTTTTCGTAAGGGCGTTAAATTGCGGCGCGATCACGGAAAAAGAAGTTGTAAAACATTCTTTGTTAACTGTGGATCAGTTAATCTCTACTGCGATCGGTAAAGAGCGAAACCTTGAGTAGAATTACAGTCACTCGTCGGGGTACTGAAGCCATTAGCATTACATTAAGCAATATAGGGAAATTATTTTTTCTAATAGTCCAGCCCTTCACGGCTGGGAAGAACAGATAAAATTTCCAGCGGCGCTTCAGCGCCCACAAACAAGGGCTAAAGCCGCAACGCAAGCCCGATGAATTGGGCTACTTGGTTTATGGTCATGCTTCCCAGCCGTGAACGGCTGGGCTGTTAGAAAAAAAGCTTGCCTTAACTCCATACCATTACTGCTGATAAGTAGCTATTTCATCTTCCACATTCGCGGATCAAACGAAAACGGAAGCTCTTCATTAATTTTTATGCGCTTGAAATCCGCATGTGCAGGATTTATCAACCAATTTTCTTCTTCAGGAATCACGACAGATGGAACAACGAGTACTGCAGATTTCTGGGACGCAATCCAATCCATTCCAATTTGTTTGATGTCATCAGGGGCAGGATAATCACGCCAATTCAATGGCAAATCTAAGACCTTAATTTTCGTTACTTTAAGTTTTTCAGGAATTATTGCGGCGATGGCAACAAGTTCATCCGGCATTAAATCCGAATCAAGATGCACAAAGGTTTCGAGTGCTGCGAGTGACAAATTCGCAGCCGTATACACCAACGGCTGACCGGCTTCGTTCCAACGTCCACCCCATAATTTTGCGCCTTCACCGCTAAACGCCGAAGCTACAAATTTCTTATTGCAAATCCGCCAGACTCTCATCAGCTCCAAACACCATGTTCAATTCGACCTAGCACCGCTTCCACTTGTCGGGTTCCCTCATCAGTATCCAACAGGTTCAGTGGTAAAACATTTCCGAGCGCGCGATTTGGCCGTACCATCCAGGTTCGGGCCTTGACGAGATCGCCGAAAACCTCTTCCGCACGTGCTGCGATTCGCGCCAGCCGATATACGCGATCCGATTCCACAGGAGTCAAACGGCTCTCTTCCTTGCGTCGCGCAATCGTTCGTGGAGACAATGCCAGCGCGGATAACACTTGTTCTCGCGATAAATCCAAACCAGTAATTACTGCTTCCAGAGATTCAAAGCTTAACCCGTTTCGAACCATCGGAATTAAATCGGAAGCCGATTGAACTTTTCCGCCTAAGACTTTTTCGCCACCAAGAATTTTAGTAATTTTAAGTGCTTTCATCAAAACCCGCCTTTCACGTTCTGGCATTTAGAATACTGCCAAATGGCAGGAGAAGCAAGTTTTGAATTTTTGTAGTAAATTATCGAAATGACCACCGAATCAAAAGCAAAAATGAAAATCGTCATCCGACTGCTCCGCAAAGCCTATCCTACGGCCCACTGCGCCTTGAATCATGCCAATCCTTTAGAGCTTTTAATCGCCACGATTCTTTCAGCGCAATGCACTGATGAGCGCGTGAACATTATGACTGCGACGCTCTTTCGCAAGTATCGCAAGGCCGAAGATTTCTATGCGGTTGACGTCAGTGAACTCGAAAAAGATATTCGCTCAACTGGTTTTTTTCGAAACAAAGCAAAAAATATTCAGGGCGCAACAAGGCTGATTGTCGAGCGATTCAATGGCGAAGTTCCCAAAACAATGGAAGAATTATTAACGCTCCCCGGCGTCGCACGCAAAACTGCGAATGTGGTCATGGGCAATGCTTTCGGAATCGCTTCCGGCATCGTCGTAGATACGCATGTGACTCGCTTATGCAATTTACTTGGCTTTACACAAACAGAAAATGCGGTGAAGATTGAACAGGAGCTAATCCCGATTACTCCGAAAAAAGATTGGATCATGCTTCCACATTTATTGATCTGGCACGGACGCGCCATCTGTAAGGCACGCGCTCCACAGTGTGGCGCTTGTGTGCTGGAAGCTTTATGTCCGGCTTCTAAATTAAAGTCGTAATAATCGCTGACTCTGAAATTTATCACTTATGAAACTACCAAATATTCTGACTCCGCTCTGTATTTTCGCGTTAACCTTTTCGAGCTTTGCACAAAAAACCATTGATGACCGCGATGAATTGCTCCGCAAAATGGACGCGCAGTCTCAGCATTACGGCGATCTTTCGCGCCGAATCTGGGAATTTGCAGAAGTCGGATACAAAGAAAAACAAAGCTCTGAATTGCTGAAAAATGAATTGCGCAATGCCGGATTTAAAATTCAGGATAACGTCGGCGAAATCCCGACAGCGTTCGTTGCCTCGTACGGCAGCGGCAAGCCAGTCATTGGAATCATGGGCGAATACGATGCCCTGCCGGGGCTTTCGCAGGAAGACATTCCCGAAAAAAAATCGCGGATCGCGGGTGCTCCCGGTCACGGCTGCGGTCATAATTTATTTGGCGCGGCTTCGGCCTTCGCTGCGATCACCGTAAAAAATTACCTAACGGAAAAGAAATTGACAGGCACGATTCGCTTTTATGGAACACCCGCAGAAGAAGGTGGTGGCGCAAAAATTTACATGGCGCGCGCCGGAGTTTTCAATGATTGCGACACCGTACTGGTCTGGCATCCGGACGATAAAAATATGGCAAGCACAGGCACGACGCTGGGAAACATCGCCGCGAAATTTAAATTCTACGGCAAAGCCTCGCACGCCGCCGCCGCCCCTGATAAAGGGCGCTCCTCGCTTGATGCTGTCATGCTGATGTCGCACGCTGTGGATATGTTGCGCGAACATGTTCCGCAGGAAACCCGCATTCACTACGTCGTAACGAATGGCGGTTCCGCGCCGAATATCGTCCCCGACTTTGCAGAAATTTATATTTACGCTCGCCAACCAAGTATGGTCGTAGTTGATGATGTCTGGGCGCGCATCGTGAAATGTGCAGAAGCAGGCGCGCTTGGCACTGACACAAGGATGGAAATGGAACTTATTAACAGTGTCTACAACTTGCTACCGAACGATGCGTTGGCAGGCTTGTATGATAAAAATTTGCGTAGAGTTGGCGGATTGAAATACACGGCGGAAGAAAAATTATTCGCCGAAACTATACGCAAAACTTTACCCGTAGAGACTGCTCTTCCGCTTGGCAGCGAGGCGGGAATTCAACCCATTGAATCAGGGCTTGGCATTGGTTCCACCGACGTCGCCGACATCAGCTGGATCGTCCCAACCGCGCAATTTTCAGCCGCTACCTGGGTGCCCGGCGCACCTGCGCACAGCTGGCAATCTACGGCGTGTTCCGGCATGAGCATCGGACGCAAAGGAATGGTCGTAGCTGCGAAAACATTGGCGCTGAGCGCGGTTGATTTATTTTCTGATCCAAAATTAGTAGAGTCTGTTCGTGCCAGTTTCAATAAAAGACGCGCCGGACAGGAATACAAATCACGCGTCCCTGCATCACAGAAACCACCGCTTAACTATCGTGATAAATAATCATAAAATTCGCGCAAACTGATTTCCAAAAAACCTATGAAAAACTTCCCCCTTAGACTTGCTGTATTATTTTTCTTTTCGCTTATTTGCTCTGACAGCTTTGCCCAAGACAAAGATTTCGCAAGCTACCACGCCGTCGAAGATGTGGTTTACGGGCAGAAAGAAGGAATGGGATTAACGCTCGACATTTTGACACCGGAAAAAAATGCTAAAGGAATTGGCATCGTACTTGTCTCCAGCGGCAGTTGGAAATCCGGCAAATCGAATGTCATGGACGATGAAACACGCAAGCGCAAAGATCATTGGGTGCAGGGCTTGCTCAAAGGCGGCTACACTTTATTCGTCGTACGGCACGGAAGTTCGCCGCGTTTCTTTGTGCCGGAAATGGTCGAAGACGTACGCCGCGCCGTCCGCTTTGTGCGGATGAATGCGCTGAAATACAAAGTTGATCCTGCACATCTCGGCATCACCAGCGGCTCTTCCGGCGCGCATTTGTCGTTAATGGTGGCACTCACCGCCGACGACGGAAAGCCTGACGCTAAAGACTCGCTCGACAGAATCAGCAGCCGCCTCCAAGCGATTGTCGCGTGGTTTCCGCCAACAGACCTGATTAATTGGGGTGCGCCGAATGGCTATAAACTAATCGAAGGTGTACGACCGGGATTCTTTCAGCAGGTCTTGGGAAAAGTCACTGATCTCGAACCACAACTGAAAGGTATTTCACCAATTTATCAACTCACAAAAGACGCGCCGCCTCTGTATTTGATCCACGGTGACTCCGATAAAACCGTCCCCTTGCAGCAATCAAGAATTCTCAAAGCGAAATATGAAGAAGTTGGAGTGCCGGTTGATTTAGTCATCAAAGAAGGCGGTGGACACACATACTGGCCAGGCATCGCGGACAATTATCCCGCCGTCTGGAGCTGGTTTGATCGTTACCTGAAACCTGCAAAAAAATAAGCATGAAGTACTAAATTTTATGCGGCATTTCTTCCACGTAAAATATTCGTAATCTGACTTTCACCTTCAGCGCATCGCATAATCAGCGAAGGATCGCCTTTGTAATTCTTCCTGACGTACGCAAAAATATTTCCGGCGTACTCGTATTGCCGCATCAGCATTTGCGTTTCAGCGGCGAGTACGAAAGCTAAAAATCCAACCTCTTCAGGTTCGTAAGCAAAGCCAATCTTTTCATATTCATTCGCCGCTTCCATCCACCTGCTGCGACTCCGCAGATAATCACAAAGCATCATCCAATCCCGTGAAATAAGGCGATGCTGCTTCTCACTTACGGCGTAGGTCGCAAGCATCAATGAATAAACTCCCATCGCCTGTTCCATTTCCTGGGTGCGTAGATGAAGGTTAATGAGCGAATGATAGGTATGAATTTCCTCATCCCGACGTTGTAATTTCCCGTATATTTCAGCCAGCGCAAGAATCGCGGCGGCATCGCTGGGAACAGCTTCTACGCGCTGTTTCAACTTGCGAATCGCTTCATCATTTTCACCCAGAGCTAAATGCTGATGCGCTTCAACCACCGCGTTCCTATTTTTTCGGGAGAAGTTATTTTGTTTATTGGTCAATATTTTTTCCAGCCAGGGAAATTTGATGATCATAGTACTGACGACTCCAAGTGCAGGCATTCATTCATAACAAGCTGAATTGGCGCTTAGGGCTTCGGCGAGGGGTCGGAGGGGGGAGAAGTAGAGTAATATTTTTCGGGAATTTAATGCAAGGTAAAAGTCAAAGTTCAGAGTTC
>JAYTCQ010000057.1:0-10112 GCA_043736395.1 Blastocatellia bacterium
ATGGCGATGTTTGGTGTACTGTAGATTTTGTCTTCCACAGTGAACCATTTCATCGCCTTTTTTGTGAAGCCCTCTCCTCATTTTTTGTCCGCACTATTGTGTGAACAGAAACGAGGAAAAGATGTAGAGTTGTATCTTGGGAAAACAGGTTTTCTCAATTCAAAAATGGCTGAATAACTTAGCTTTCATTTATGTCCCTACAAGCAGTCAACATCTCCATCATCAACATCACCACCCCGCGTGATTTCGGCAATGTTTGCGCTGAACATCATGCCTTGCTTCACTCTGCTGCCGTAGCCGAAATTCCGTTCACGGCGATCCTTGAACTCACGGGGAAAAATTCCATTCAATTCATCAACGGCTTAATCACGAATGACGTGAAAGCCCTGAAAACAGGGGATGGGACGCTCGCGGCGTTTTTGAATGTACAAGGAAAAATTATCAGCCTCTGCCGTTTTTATCAGGTGGGCGAAAAGCTCCTGATTGAATTTAACGGTGCGAATCGGGAAACAATTTTCAAGAACCTGAGCCGCTTCGTACCCGCCGGAGAATTTTTTGTCAAAGATGTTTCAGGTGAGAAAAATGTTCTGACTTTGCAGGGACCGAACGCGGCTGAAATTTTGTCGAAATTGATGAATCAATCAATCGAAGCCGAACCGGAATATCGAAATTTTTCTGCGACGATCAACGGCGTAGAAATCCTGATCGCTTCATATTTTCGCGGCAGCACAATTGGTTTTGATCTTTTCGTTCCTGCAAATTCCAAAGCCGAAATTCGTCAAGCATTAATCGAAGCCGGAGCCGTCGCCGCTGGCAGTGAAGCGCTGGAAATCTTCCGCCTCGAAGCTGGAATTCCGCGTGATGGCGTAGACTTTTCCGACGCGAATATTTTACTTGAAACAGGGCTTGATAAATCCGTGAGTTACACCAAAGGCTGCTACCTCGGACAAGAAGTAATCGCCCGTATTCATTGGCGCGGACAGCCCGCGAAACAATTACGAGGATTACTGATCGAAGCCGAAAACGCTCCTGAAAAAGGTGCGGAATTGTGGGCGGAAGACGGCAAAAAAATCGGCGAAATTACCAGCAGTGTGAAAAGCCTTGTGCTTGATCGCTTCATCGCGCTCGGCTACGTCCATCGTTATTATTTGACGGTCGGAACAAAATTTATTTTGAAATCCGGTGACGCAAAAATTGGCTCCGCGACTGTAGCCGAAACTCCATTCAAAGCATGAACGAAACATCTTCCAATTGGGATTTAGAAGCGGCGGAAACGGCGTACACGGTGATCGCCAGCTACGTCGAGCATACGCAAATTTCAGGCATCATTATTGCGCTACTCGCGAGTCACATCGGCGAAGAACGATTGAAGCCTCTCGTCGAAAGTGAGCATTGGAAAAATTACATGGCGAGCAAACGCGATCTCGAAGCGGCGCAGAAAGACATTCAAACGCTCACGAAAATGATTGAAGAAATGCGAGAAAAAAGAATAGACCACGGATCGGACGGATAATACGGGTTTACGCGGATCTGAAAATTCAGACCCGCGTGAACCCGCAAAATCCGCTTGATCGGCGGTCTATTGTATTGCCCCAAACACAAAAAAATATGAAAAAAATAAATGTAGTAAATTGGTTTTCATTTGTGTGCGGCTTGCGCCATGAACATCGGTACAGTACGAGGAGCGGTAGCGACTTGGTAAATGCGACGAGTTACCAAGTCGCTACCGCTCCTCGTACCGTACCGCGCCGTTCGGCGCATAAAAATCAAAATCGTCCGCAATTTCAAACCACCATACAATTCATTTTTACCCTGATTTTATTGGGCTTTGCTTCACTCACCGCTTCCTACGCGCAAGAAGCCGCGCCGCTTTCCGCCAAAGATCGCAAGCAAATTTCTGAACAGGTTTGGGAAACCGTCAACGACAAATACTACGATCCAAAACTGAACGGCATTGATTGGAAAGACATCCGAAAAAAATACAAAGATAAGCTGGAAAATGCTCCGAACGATGCTGAATTTTACCGTTTGATGAATTTGATGGTGAGCGAATTGCACGACGCGCATACGCGGATTCGTGATCCTTACAAACGAATTTTATTTGATCGAATGGAAGCCGTCTCCGCCGGAATTTCTATCGGCGAAGTCGAAGGGCAAAACGTAATTCTGAATGTCCTCCCCGGTTCCGATGCTGAAAAAGCGAAGATCAAACCAGGGATGATCGTCCGCGCCATAGACAAAAAGCCTATCGAAGAACGCCTGAAAGAAATCGCACAATCCATGATCACTTCGTCTTCCGAACGCGCTACGAAAACGATGGTATATAACGCGTTACTGGACGGTGTCGAGGGCGCAAAAGTGACGTTGTGGTTAGAAAATCCTGACGATGCGACGAAGTTTCTGGAAGTCGAGTTGACACGGAAAATTTATTCGACGGCGGTGCAGGTGACGAGTACGAAATTGAGTTCCGGCTATGGCTACATTCGGCTCAATCGTTGGAAAGACCCCGCGCACGAACAATTTCGACAGGCATTATTGGGGCTTCGCGAGACGCCGGGATTGGTGATTGACCTGCGTGGCAACGGTGGCGGTTCGCCTTCTGAAGTGAACGGCATCGGCAGCTATTTCTTCCCGAATACGGTTTCATTTGGGAAATTTATTCGCCGTTCAGGGCGTCCGGTAGACATTGAAAGCGGAAAACCCGGCGTGCAAATTTATCAAAACCCCGTAGTCATTTTGATGAACGAATCTTCCGGCAGCGGCTCCGAATTATTCGCCGCCGCGATGCAGGAACTCGGACGCGCCGTAGTCATCGGACGCCAAAGCTGCGGCTGTTTGCTGGCTGCGACACGAAGAAAATTAACCGGTGGCAGCGAACTCAACGTCAGCGAATTCGGCTACGTTTCCCCCAAAGGAAATCGCATCGAAGGCAGCGGCGTGACTCCTGATGTCGTCGTGCCGCTAACGATTGACGACATCCGCGAACGCAAAGATGTAGTGCTCGCGGAAGCGGAACGAATTTTGAAAAATGGGAAGCAGCCGATGGTTGAGAGTCGGTGAGATTGGAAAATATGAAATTCTTCTCATTATTAATATTGTTGTTTGTTTTCAGTACCTGTTATGCGCAAGAACAGGAAACTGATCCTGCAACGATATTACGAACGAGTAAAGGGAATCTAAAAGTATCACGAATTTTCAAAGAATCTTCGGTTTTACCAGTCACAAATAAAGATGCTGAAATATATCGGATGTCGTTCCTTCCAACGTTCTACAATCCCGTTAAAATTCGAATCGAGAAACATAAGAATAAATATTTTATTGTGGCAAAACGTCTCAGTGGACAAGGTGGTTACGATCCAGGCAAACTCAAATCTCAAAAACAACGTATTCTCAAACGAGCTGATTGGAAAAGATTAACTACTCTATTGGATTCCGCCAATTTCTGGGAAATGCCTTATCTGAAAAAAGAAGCAGAACCAAATAGTAACGGAGAAACGACTATCTGCTTGGATGGTTCTGAGTGGGTGCTTGAAGGTGTAAAAAATGGAAAGCTTCATGTTGTATTTCGGTATTGTTCAGATGAAAAAGAATACAACGCAATTGGTTATTATTTGGTCAAATTATCAGGGCTAAAAATCAATTGGCGTGATCTTTAATTTTGGAAAATTATGTCCCAACGAATTCGACTCGCATTAGTTAGTTTCTGGTTAGGCGCGATGGCGTTATTCACTACGTCTGTGGCGCGGGCGGCGTTTGCCGTACTTCCTACGCGGCGGATGGCGGGGGATTTGGTGTCGCCGATTTTGAAGGACTTGGAATATTTTGGCTTGGCGATGAGCGCGATTTTAATGGCGCTGCTCTTGCTTTCGGGGGAAGTCAAACGTACAAGATATTACGTTGAATTTATCGTTTATTTGCTCGCGCTGATTGGTACGGCGACGGCGCGATTTGTGGTCGCGGCGAAAATCCATGACATTCGCGCCACGTTCGGCGACAAGCTGGATACGCTCGCACTGACGGATCCGACGAAGGTTTTATTCGGACAACTGCACGGGCTTTCGGTGGGCTTGACGGGACTGAATATTATTTTCGCGTTGGTCGTCATTGTGGTGTTGGTGCGAGAACCACGAACATAATGGTTACAGAAAAAATTACATAATGCAGAGCGGTACAGTACGAGGAGCGATAGCGACTTGGTAAATACGACGAGTTACCAAGTCGCTATCGCTCCTCGTACTGTACCGCTTTGTGAATTGCACAACTGCCCAAACCTCGCTTGATTGCGCTACAATAAAATAATGGAAACAATTTTTGGCCCCGACGGTCTGATCGCAAAACATCATCCTGATTACGAATATCGCCCCGGACAAGTCGCGATGGCAAATGCCGTAGCCGATGCGCTCTCCGGCAATAATCACCTCCTCGTCGAAGCCGGAACGGGTACGGGCAAGACGCTCGCGTATCTCGTCCCTGCGATTGCGACGGGCAAGCGCGTGATTATTTCGACGGGCACGAAGAACCTGCAAGAACAGCTTTTTTATAAAGACATTCCGTTTTTACAATCCATCATTCCGAAGCCGTTCAAGGCGACGTATCTCAAAGGTCGCTCAAATTATTTATGTTTGCAAAAATTGCAGCGAGCCGAGATGAGTCCGGTTTTAGAGGGCTTGGACGAAGTGGATTACTTTGACGAAGTGCGGCGATGGGCTTACGAAAGCGGCACGGGAGATCGTGCGGAACTCGCTACATTGCCTGATAACATTGGCTTCTGGCGACATATTGATGCGCGGTCTGAATCCTGTATCGGTTCGAAATGTCCGAATTTTGAGCCGTGCTTTATCACGAAAGCCAGGCAGGCTTCGCTGGAAGCGGACATCGTGATTGTCAATCATCATTTATTTTTTGCGGATTTAGCGCTGCGCGGTCGCGAGTATGGGCAAGTGCTGCCGGATTATAGCGCGGTAATTTTTGATGAAGCGCATCAGATTGAAGACATCGCTTCGCAGTATTTTGGCAATCAGGTTTCGGGTTATCAAATCGAAGATTTAGTCCGCGACGCTTCACGCTTGATGATTCAGGATGTCGCGGCGGCGATGGAAGTGACCAAAGCCGGGGCGCGCGTGACGCGCTTTGCCGATCAATTTTGGGTATGTTTTTTGGGGACGGATCGTGAAGCTTCGATACCAGTTACGCTGCGCGGTGATGGACGTTTTGCAATTCGGCAGGCGATGTTTGTCCGAAAAAATCGCAGTGGAGAATTTGAATCAACGCCGATTGGCGAACGATTTACGAATCTCAAAAATGCACTGGAACGATTGAAAAGTGCGCTCGCTGTCATCAAAGACCCGCCGTCAGAAATGGACGCTGTGACGCGCCGTTTAGACCAAATTTTATTTGATCTTGAATTCATTATTCTCGGCGATGACCGCAATTTTATTTACTGGTGCGAACGGCGCGGGCGCGGCGTATTTTTGCAGGCGACGCCAATTGATGTTTCCGGTTTGCTCAACGATAAACTCTTCAATGTTCCGGCGGAAGTCGAAGGGCGCATCGAATCCGTCGTCATGACTTCAGCAACATTGACCAGTAATAATTCTTTTGAATTTATTAAGGAACGACTCGGCGTTGAGAAATCCGATGAATTAATTGCCGAATCAAATTTCGATTATCAGCAGCAGGCGTTGTTATATTTGCCAACGGATTTGCCTGACCCGCGCGATGCGAATTTCACGAACCTCGCCGCCGCAGAAATTGTCAAAATTTTGAAGGCTACACGGGGACGCGCGTTTGTGCTTTGCACCAGCAATAGTTCAATGGGAATGTTGCGCGATTTGGTCGCCGAAGAAGTTGATTTCCCGATCTTCAAACAAGGCGATGGTTCGCGTTCAGGACTGTTGGATGCGTTTCGTCAGACGCCAAATTCTGTGTTGTTTGCGACTTCAAGTTTTTGGCAAGGAATTGACGTACGCGGCGAAGCGTTGTCGTGTGTGATTATTGATAAGCTCCCGTTCGCTGTGCCTTCTGACCCGGTCGTAGCGGCGCGGCAAAGATTTATTGATGACACCGGAGGCAGCAGCTTCAGCGATTATTCTGTCCCGTCCGCGATTATTGCGTTGAAGCAGGGACTCGGCAGATTGATTCGTAGCGCGACAGATCGCGGCGTGTTATGTGTTCTTGATCCGCGTCTGACGACGAAGGCGTACGGCAAGACGTTTTTGAATAGTTTGCCGCCGTGCAAAATTACGCATCAGATTTCGGATGTGGAAAATTTTTTCTCAGATGAAGATAAATCGGTAAATTTCTAATGCGGTGCGCAGGCATCCCCAAACGCTGCATTCCAATTCGGATCAACACGCGGACGAAATAGAATTCGATCAAGGATGGCTTCCTGGGCAAAAGTCTTCGTCCTGCCGCCAAAGCGGTACACCATTCGCGTAGATTTATTATCAATCATCTTCATCATAAATCCTGTCGTTGACGAAGCGAGTTTGCTGAACTTCATAGGCGAAGGCTCCGCAGGTCGAGCGAAAATTGTTGCAGGCAAATCAAAATTATTTCTAGCCAGCACTGCAAATGGCGAATCAGAAATATAAGCTGTCTCGGCAAAATTTTGTTTTTGTACTGGCAGTTCCGGGATTTGAATGCTGCGGATCGGGCGTAAATTTGGCGTGATGAGGCGAGGCACTTCCGGCGCGACATCCGGCACTTGCGAAGCGAGTTCAGCCTTCACTGTCACTGCTTCTTCGTGCGTGGGAGGTGCGACAACGTATCGGATTTGCGGCTTCGATTTTGTATTCGTATAAATAATTTTCGTGACGATTTTTTCTTGTATGACGGGGACTTCAATAATTTTTGTTTTTGGAATTTGCGCAACAACGGTTGGAACCGTCGCCGGTTTTTGCTTCACGAATAAAGAAAATAAAAATGCTCCCGCGACCAATAATAAAGCGGCTTGCGCGAAGACTAAGGGCATCGGGATTTGCACGGAAGAGGTAAATATTTTTTTCCAGAAAGGAACACGATTGACGTGCTGACGATAATCGGACAGCACGCGTCGGTTCAATGAATTCGGCACTTCTGGCACTTCCCACGATTTGAGCAATTCGTTCAAATCGGGTTTTTCGGATGATGAATGATTTTCGTTACGCATAATACTTCGTCGCTTGAACTGCTAGTTCACGTGCTTTCGCAAGGAAAGCTTTTTACAAAGAACCGCCATGTTCGATGCGGTTCTGGAAAGAAATTTTAACTGCCTCGTTTCATCATGAACGTGAGTACGGAGGTGTCCTCCACTGGTTTTCCGTCTTCTTTCGTCCACGCAAATTTGGCTTCGTTATCGTTTTGTAGTTTCAATTCCCAATCCACTACCATTTTTTCTGCTCCCTGCTGAAAGGTGACTTGGAAGGAACAGGTCGTGCCATTAATAGAGATATTCGTGAGCGGTACTTCAACGGCAACATCTTCTTTCTCCTCAACGGTCAGACCACGTAAAATAAAATTCCCTTCCAATCCGTTTCCCGCGTTTTTTATAGTGAGAACAGCCTGTGGTTCGTCCTTTACGATTTCAACAGATTTCCAGACCCCGACAAGCTTGTTTTTTTGGTCTTGGCTGACCTCATTGCCAATGGCAAATGTCGAAACAATCATTAATAAGGTAACAAATAGAAGAAACTTGTTCATACGGTTTTCCTTTCTATAGTTAAAGAAATCTTTTTCAAAAAGAACCGGAGAACTAACAGTTCACCGTACGGCTTCTACAATGATTGAGAATGTTTTATAATTTCCTCGGAGCGCAAGCGTCTCGCTTGCCGACCCTTCTTGTTTACCTACCAACTCTCGATGTGAGCGTTGCTTAACCGGCAAGCGAGACGTTTGCGCTCCTGAAATTTACCCTTTCACATAGGGTTCCAATAATATCCTCAGTTTTTCACGCGCACGATGCAACCGTGATTTCACAGTACCGACATCGGCGTTGACGACTACGGCGATTTCCGCCAGAGACAAATCTTCAAATTCAAACAAGATCACTGCTTCACGTTGCAGCGGAGGTAATTCCGCAATGGCTTTCTGGACGATAACTGATAATTCTGCGCCGATTACCTGACGTAACGGGCTGCGAAATTCGGCTTCCTGCGGCTCAATGGATAATTCTTCCAGCGAAGTTTCAGGGCTGGATTTGTTCCAGCGTTTATATGCCTGATTGCGAGCCGCCGCGCACAAATACGTTTTCAAACTCGCCTTCCTCGCATCGAAGAGTGCAGGCTTTTTGATGAGGCTTAGAAAGCAATCGTGCGTAATTTCTTCCGCGAGTTCGACCGATTGCAACAAGCGATACGCGAAGCGAAAGACGACATCGCGGTGGCGTTCGTAGAGCAGGCAGAACGATGACTCATCGCCGTGAGCCGCTGCGTTGAGTAAGCTTTCATCGGTCATTACAGGGGACGCGCAGTCTGACGAAAAAAGTAATAAATCTTGTTGTTCGGAAGCTATATCCAAAACTAAATCCAGGTTGTTTTATTGAGCTTGTTTTCTTTCCATAATTTCTCGCTCGATTGGTTATTACGGTCTGAACGAAAAAGGTTACGCGAGAAGAAAAAATAATTGCAGAAAATAATTTACCGCAAAGGGACAAAGAGGCAAAGGGACAAAGAATACCAATTAAATTAGATTCTTTGTCCCCTTGATCCTTTGTCCCTTTGCGGTGAAACTTCTTTGTTCTACCTATGCATGACTCGATGAGAGCGATGCCGGAT
This sequence comes from Blastocatellia bacterium, assembly GCA_043736395.1. Taxonomy (GTDB): domain Bacteria; phylum Acidobacteriota; class Blastocatellia; order RBC074; family RBC074; genus JAFDVL01. The sequence continues at coordinate 8,754 of JAYTCQ010000057.1, forward strand.
GCCTTCCCATTCCACTACTTTTTGGGCGCGGCGATTTTCATACGTTTTGCTTAAATCATCAATCAAGTGATCGTGATATTTTTGTTCGCGACGACTGGCGCCGCGCATAGATTCCATGATCGAAACGTATTCGATCACTTCATCTAATTCGGAGTCTGTTAAATGATCAAGCTTGAAAGAAAGGAGTTGTCGGTTAGTCATTTTCTTACCCATAGTACCTCCAATGGCAAGTGACCAACCTTTGTTTAGGAGAGAACGGTCAACTTACCGTCGTAAATGTTAATTGAATCATAGTCATCAAATAAACGTTGTCAGTTTAAGTTACAGGGGAATTCGCCTTTGCGGGGGATGTGTAAATCATAGTACAGAAAAATCCGCGAGGGAAGGGCGCGACGATGTTGAGAAGTGTAGTAAAAATCTTTCTTACTTCTTCTCAAATCTTCGAGTTTTAAGATCAGGATTGAGTTTGTATTTTTCCACTTTCCATTCTTCGACCTGAATGCCATTGACCGCTTTGACAAGGTGAAATGGCAATATCACCTGATTGACTTTTTGATAATCGGAGAAGAAAAGCTGGACGGCAACTTCTTGCAAGTCGGCATTGTTGGTCGTCGCGACATATCCGGCATTAGGATTTCTCAGAGCGCGGTAGCTTAGCATAATGGGCAAATGCGTGGCTTGATCTAAAAAAAGTCGTGCTTGATATTCGCCCTTTCCAGTCAGGTCAATCGCTTCGATGAATTTCCCTTCTGCGGCTTTTATTACTTCAAAAGTTGTGAACTTCATTGAAGGAGGGACGGACGCGAGTAAGACCAGCGAGAGGCCCTGAAAATCATCGCGGAGGTCAAGCTCCATCTGGTTTTGGATGTCAGGATTATCAAGGCCGGGTTTCTTATTGGTAGCGGGAATTTTTTGTTTCGCCGCTTGATTTTCTTCTGTCAGAATTTGTAGATCAGTATCTTTATCCTTACCTCCCAACGGTCTTGGAACTGACATTCCCAGGACAGTTCGCTCGGTTGTTACCGCAGCTCCAGGCGCATTCGTCCTAACAGTAGAAGTACCTGATGCCGTGTCCTTCAGACCAATTGTACTGTTCGCAATTTGCGGTGGCGTAGTCGTTTGCTGCCCGCGAACATTGACTATCGAATCATCGCCTCCCGTTGACGTGTTAATTTGCCGATCAATCCACACATCAGAACCGTTGAGGACTTGCGTCATCGTCACAACTGCATTTTTTTGCGCTTCAGTTTTTTCCTGCTTACTCATGTTACGCAGCGAGAAATCTTGAGATAAACTTGACGTATGGACAAGACTCTGTTTGACCTCTACACCGATTATTTATTGTGTTCGTTTGGCTCG
>JAYTCQ010000058.1:0-13778 GCA_043736395.1 Blastocatellia bacterium
ATGGCGATGTTTGGTGTACTGTAGATTTTGTCTTCCACAGTGAACCATTTCATCGCCTTTTTTGTGAAGCCCTCTCCTCATTTTTTGTCCGCACTATTGAATCAAATAAATGTTTTCAAACCATCAATCAAAAATGAATCGAAAGGAAATGTTCTCAATGAGCATCAAATATTGCTTCGGAAATTTAGTTATTGTTTTACTACTTGGAATTAGTATCTTCGCGCAAGACCGCGTCAAAACTGCTAACGGCACTGTCGAAGGCGCGATGGATAATGGCGTACGCGGCTTCAAAGGGCTGCCCTTCGGCGCACCTCCCGTCGGAGAATTTCGCTGGAAAGAACCGCAGCCTGTCAAGAATTGGACAGGCGTTCGCAAAGCTGACAAGTTCGGTCCGCGTGCGATGCAGCGCAATATTTTTGGCGACATGAATTTTCGCGCGGATGGAACCAGCGAAGATTGTTTGTATCTGAATGTCTGGACTCCGGCGAAATCCAACAAAGAAAAATTGCCTGTACTCGTATATTTTTACGGCGGCGGATTTATGGCGGGTGACGGTTCGGAGCCGCGCTACGACGGCGCAAGTATGGCTTCGAAAGGGATGGTCGCCGTCACGGTCAATTATCGTTTAGGTGTTTTCGGTTTTATGGCGCATCCAGAACTCAGCAAAGAAAATTCGTATAAAGGCTCTGGCAATTGGGGATTGTTGGATCAATCGGCTGCGCTGAAATGGGTCGCAAAAAATATCCAGGCGTTCGGTGGTGATCCAAAACGCGTGACGATTGCCGGTGAATCCGCCGGATCAATTTCGGTCAGCGCACAAATGGCTTCGCCGCTCTCAAGAAATTTGATCGCCGGAGCGATTGGCGAAAGCGGTTCAATTATGGGCGCGCTCCCAGCTACGACACTGACAGAAGGTGAACAAAACGGCGTCAAATTTGCGGCTGCGATTGGGAAAAATTCGTTAGCGGAAATGCGTGCGATGCCTGCCGATCAATTGCTAGAAGCGACTGCGAAACCTGGCTTGCCGCGGATGTCACCGACAGTTGATGGATATTTTTTCCCGAAAGACCCGTCACAAATTTTCTCTGCGGGAGAGCAAGCACACGTGCCGTTACTCGCCGGATCAAATTCTGAGGAGCAGGGTGCAGGCTCAGTTTTAGGACGTGAAACGCCAACTGTCGAAAATTATCGAAAGGCGTTAAAGCGTCTCTATAACGAAAACGCGGACGATGTTTTCAAGCATTATCCGGCAACAAATGAAAACGAAGTTTTAGACGCAGCGCGTGATTTAGCGGGTGATCGTTTCATCGCCTTCAGCACGTGGAAATGGGTGGAATACTCTACTAAAACTGGCGGCAAGCCGACGTACTATTATCGCTATGATCGTCCGCGTCCTGCCATGCGTCCAGAGATGGGTGACGCGCAAGCAGGACTTGCTGGCGGAGTCGTTCGCGGTCAGACGCCGCGTCCTCCCGCACGTGGCGCAGTGCATTCGGCTGAGATCGAATACGCAATGGGAAATCTGGATGGCAATAAAGTCTTCGCGTGGACGCCGGACGATTACGCGGTCTCAAAAGTGATGCAGGAATTTTTTGTGAACTTCATCAAGACCGGAAATCCGAATGGCAATGGTGTACCGAAATGGCCAACTTTCAGCGAAAATCAACGCATCATTATTGATGTGAAAACTCGCGCCGAAGCTGACAACGTGCGGGCGCGTTACGAGTTTCTGGATAAGCTGAATAAGAAATAGACGTTTGGAGTACGAGCTTCAGCTTGGTTTTACAGTACGCCAATGTAAAACCAAGCTGAAGCTTGTACTCCATGCAAGGTAAATTGAATGAAATCATACATGTTAATAAAACAACTATTTTTACCACTGATTTGTTTGAGCATCTCAATCACTGTTTTGGCGCAGCCCAAAGAAGGCGCGATCCAACGGATCAAAGTGCATGGCAAGTCACTCGAAGGCAATCTTGACGGGGATTCGCCGGATCGTGAAGTTTCGATTTATTTGCCTCCGAGTTACAAAACTGAAAAAAATCGCCGCTATCCTGTCGTCTACATGTTGCACGGATTCACTGATAATGACGCGCAATGGTTCGGTGTCGTTAAGCACTGGATCAACCTGCCGGACGTGATTAATAAAGCGCTAGCAGATGGCAAAACACGCGAGATGATTGTCGTGATGCCTAATGGATTCACGCGATTCAAGGGCAGCATGTATTCCAATTCCGTTACCGTTGGCGATTGGGAAACTTTCGTCACAAAAGAACTCGTCAGTTACATTGATAAAAATTATCGAACGTTGGCTCAACCGGAAAGTCGCGGACTCGCCGGACATTCGATGGGCGGGTACGGGACGATGCGATTGGGGATGAAAAGCCCCGATGTTTATTCGAGTATTTATGCACTCAGCCCTTGCTGTATGGCTCCATCGCGCACCAATCCGGCGATGAAAGAAATGATGAAAAAAATTGAAGCCGTCAAGACTGAAGAGGAAATCAAAGCGCAAACTTTTTTGGGATATATTGTGCTGGCATCGGCAGCGGCATGGTCTCCGAATCCGAAAAATCCTCCGCTCTTTCTTGACCTTCCATTCAAAGATGGAGAAGTCATTCCTGAGATTCTCGCGCGTCAACATGCCAATGCGATCCTGGCGATGATTCATCAATACATTCCAAATTTGAAAAAATTAAAGGCGATTGGAATGGATGCCGGAACGAAAGATTTTGGAATTTCAGGCGAAACAAAAAAACTGGATCAAGTGTTAACGGATTACGGCATCGCGCATTTTTATGAAAGCTACGACGGCGATCATTTGAATCGAATTTCAGAACGGATTCAAACCAAAACGCTCCCGTTCTTTTCGCAGAATTTAGCTTTTGAAAAAATAAAAAAATAAAATTCCCTCGACAGGATTTTCAAGATGAACAAGATTTTTCAGGATGGATTTAATCATGTCCATCCTGTAAATCCTGTAAATCCTGTAAATCCTGTCAAAATAGTTAAGGAGTTAGTATGGGCGAAATTGTCGCCGCTTTTGCAACTTGTCACGCACCGCAATTATTTACGTATCCGCCTGATGAAGATCACGTGCAACTTGACGCAACTGTAGCGGCGATGCGTGAACTAGGGAAAATTCTGGATGAAACGAAACCGGATGTCATTTTATTTTTAGGCTCCGATCATCTCGAAACATTTTCGATGTCGTGCAATCCAACCTTTGCCATCATTGCCGGAAATCGCGCGAAAGCTGAATTTGCTGGACGTACGTTTGATCGTCCGATTAATCGCGAAATGGCCGAAGATTTTTTGAATCAACTCGTGCATGCGGATTTTGATGTCGCGTATTCCGAAGACGCAATCCTTGGTCATACGTTCGCTGTCCCGTTTGAATTTGTGATTGGTGAGCGCGACATTCCTGTCATCCCGTTTCATACGAATGTGTATTTGCCACCGTTGCCAAGTCCGAAACGTTGCGCGGCGCTTGGCAGAGCAATTGCTGATGTGATTGCTTCGCGTCCTGAACGATTTGCAATTATTGCCAGCGGCGGCATGTCGCATTATCCCGGCACGTGGAAATATCCGCAGCCGGAATTTGAATTCGATCGCTGGGTGATTCAGGAGCTGGAAAAAGGCAATGCGACTGCTGTTCTTGAATTGACAGCGGAGCAATTGGACGCGGCGGGAAATACAGAATTATTACCCTGGGCAATCATGCTCGGAGCGATAGGGAATCAGCCGGGAGAACTGTTGCAATACACCCCAACGTGGCATCACGGTCACGCGATGATGCGCTTTTTGCCTGCGCGTGAAAAGGCGGCTGTGACTTCGGATTTACCGATATATGGCGGCTTGAATTTCGATAATGAAGGCTTCAATTTTTACGCGCATCCTCCGGCGGCAGCGTACGATTTGAATAAACTTTTATTCGATGTCAGACACGATGGAGCATTGCGGCGCAGGTTGTTGACGGATTTAGAAAGCGTCACGACGGAATATAATTTATCCGAAGATTGTCTTGACGCAGCGCGGGCGATTGCCGAAGTCGGGCAGACTACCAAGGTGAGTGACAACGCCGGAAGAATTGTGAATGCGGGAGCGCATCCGCTGCATGCGCTGATGTCGTTGCATGCTGTGCATGGTGAGATGAAACGATTGCAAAAAGAATTATCAACTTAAAAAAAACTATGAAAATTTTTCGCAAAATTTTGTTTTGGATGCATCTTGCCGCCGGAGTCACTGCGGGAATCATTGTGCTGTTAATGTCAGTAACGGGCGTGCTTCTGACATACGAAAAACAGATGATCATGAGTGCGGATAAGAGCGAATATAAAATTGCTCCAACTGCGGCTGCGCTCTCGCCGGAAGCATTGATTGCAAAGGTTAGCGAAGCGGGCGCAGTTCCATCCGCAGTCACGATTCGTGCTGATGCAGAAGCTCCGGCTTCGGTCAGTTTTCCCAATGCCAATGGACGCGGCGAGCGCAATGTTTTTATTAATCCATATACTGGCGCAACGCTCGGCGAAGGCGCGCAAGGGACACGACATTTCTTTCATACCGTAACTGATTTGCATCGCTGGATTGCAATGGATGGTGAAGGCCGCGCAGTCGGAAAAGCGATCACTGGCGTTTCCAATTTGTTATTTTTATTCATCGTCGTCAGCGGATTATATTTATGGTTTCCTCGTTCGTGGACGATGGCGCAGCTCAAACAAATTTTTTGGTTCAGACGAGGATTGCCAGGCAAAGCGCGCGATTTTAACTGGCATAACGTGATTGGATTTTGGTGCTGTATTCCGTTGTTTGTGGTCGTGCTGGGCGGCGTGATTATTTCTTTTCCGTGGGCAAGTAATCTGGTTTATCGTGCGGCGGGTGAAGCTCCGCCATCTGCTGCGCCGCGTCCTCCAGGGCAACCCGCTCCAAATGCGCCAGCTCCTGCCGCTCCTAATTCATTTGCCGGAATTGATTCACTGGTACAAAAAGCCAGACAACAGCGTAATGGCTGGCGATCAATTAATTTCCGCTTGCCAAAAGATTCGACGGCGCCAATTGCGTTTGCGATTGATGCGGGTACGGGTGGGCAGCCACAGAAACGCGAGACTCTGACGCTGGATCGTGCAGGGCAAGTCGTCAAGCTCGAACAATTTTCCGATGGGACGAAAGGTCGTCAATGGCGTGGGATCCTGCGATTTGCGCATACAGGTGAAGTGCTCGGATGGTTCGGGCAAACCATCGCCGGAATTGCATCGTTGGGCGCATGCTTTTTGGTATACACCGGACTGGCTTTGTCGTGGCGCAGGATGCGAGCATGGAAAGGGCGACGCGCCAGAGCTGAAGTTTCGGCGAATGCATAATTTTAAGAATTCAAATTCCGCCGAGCACCATTCGATTTGCGGAGAGATTCATTTCCATAAATCGAACATCCGTCAAAATAACTTGGCTGGGACTTTCCAAATTTTGTATTTGCGAAAAGCTCCTGGAAAATGATAAATTTCTTAGTAAGCGTATTCATATAAAACTTTTTCAACCCTAGCTTTAGCGAATTTCTGGGATAAACGATGAGTCTGGAACACCAGACCAAAATCTCGAGCGTAATCGAAAGATGAAAATCTTAGCTTTCGCGCACATTCTCATTAAATGCGCACATAGATAGTGTGCATTCACACCGAGGAGTAAAAATGAATTCAGTTTTAAAGAATATTTTGAAAGGAAATAAACCGCCTTCGAACAGGATGTTAATCTTGCAATTGTTGTTGCTCGGTTTCTTTCTTTGTTGCAGTCAATTCGCTCAAGCGCAGGGCACTACGGCAGACGTAGTCGGTACGGTGACAGATAATTCGGGGGCGATTTTACCCAATGCCAAAGTCACAATTACCAACACGGGAACCAATATCACGCGAACTGTCACAACCGACGATTCTGGCGCGTACACCGTTAACCTGCTGCCCATCGGAATCTATTCCGTGAAAGTTGAAGCAGTTGGTTTTAAGAGTTTTGCAGTTAGTTCAATCGCCCTTGTAGCAGGAGACCGCACACGCGTAGATGCGAAAATGGAAGTTGGCGCAACCTCTGAAACCATCAATATCACAGCCGATACAAACGTGTTGCAAACCGACACTTCCACAGTGGGCACCGCCATCACTGGCAAGCTGGTGCAAGAGTTACCACTCAACGGACGTAATTACATTCAACTCGCTTTGCTCGCGCCAGGTGTGAGTCCGGGGCCACCGAATGGATTGGCGACGGGTACGCGACCTGATGATCGGCGGTTGAGTTCGTCCTATTCCGTCAACGGACAAGACCCGGTCGTCAATAACAATATGATTGACGGGATGGATAACAACGAACGCGTCATCGGTACGATTGGCGTGCGACCTTCGATTGATGCGATTCAAGAATTCAAGGTGCAGACCAATCTTTATAGTGCTGAGGTCAGTCGCACATCGGGCGGCGTCGTGAACATTTTGACCAAGTCAGGCACCAATAACTTTCATGGTTCGCTGTTTGAGTTTTTGCGCAACGATAAGTTCGACGCGAACGGAAATTACAATTTCACGGGCGGCGCGCAATTGCCCAAGGCGAAGTTTCGCCAGAACCAATTCGGCGGCAGCATCGGCGGGCCAATTCGCAAAGACAAGACGTTTTTCTTCGGTGATTTTGAAGCGTTAAGAGTTCGGCAAGGCATCGCCATCACGGCGGTGATTCCCACCGCAAAGCAGCGCATCGGTGATTTTTCAGAAAATTGCTCAGCGGGTTTCAATGCGGCGGGAATTTGTGCCAACGCCGCACAGCAAATTAATTTTGTGAATACGATTGGGGCTGCACCAGTTGGCGCAGTGCCATTCAATCGTTTGGATCAAGGCGTTTATGCAAGCCTGCGTGATCCGATTGCACTTAAATTCGCCGCGCTGTTGCCCCTGCCAACTGGACCGGGCATCAACACCACGAATTACGCTTCGTCGCCCGTCAGACCGCAGGATGCTTCGACCTTTGATGCGCGCGTTGATCATCGGTTGAACGATAAAATGAATATGTTTGGGCGCTATTCATTCAATGACGTAACGACTGTGCAACCGCCAGGCTTTCCGGCGGCAACGGGCGGCATTAATCCGGGTGGCGTATTCAGTTTTGCCGGGCCTAACGAATCGCGTGCGCAAAACATTCAACTCAATTTGGTGCGCACGCTCCGCCCAAATTTATTGCTCGAATTGCGCACTGGTTACACCCGCGTGGCGATCCAGTCCAAAACGATTAATGACGGTAAGAATGCGGCGAATGATTTGGGCTTCCCTTGCACGGCGGTGAGTTGCGTCAACATTGGCGACCAGCAAACCTTTGGCTTGCCGCGCGTTGTTATTCAGGGCTTTCAGGATTTAGGCGATGTGTGGTTTGTGCCGTTATTGAATTTTAGCAATACATTTCAATACAACGGTGCCCTCACGTGGACGCGCGGTGCGCACAACATAAAAATGGGCGCTTCGCTGATACGCCGCCAGTTTTCCTTTACGCAAAGCCGCTCCGGGCGCGGCGGATTCACCTTTAATGCGCACGCCAACAATGCCCCTTCGCTGACCAATTTCGGCTTGGCAAATTTTATCGTGGGAACGCCCGTAACAATTGAACGCGTGACCAGTTTATACAAACCCGGCTATCGCACTTGGGAAACGGGTGCTTTTGTGCAAGACGATTGGCGAGCTACTAATTGGCTGACGCTGAATTTGGGGTTGCGCTACGACGTATTCACCCCAAAAACGGAACAATATAATCGCCTCGCCAATTTTGATCCGATTAATGCGACGATTCTGGCAGCGGGCGAAAACAGCAACTCTACGGTTGGCATTAAGACGGATTACAAAAATTTCGCGCCGCGTTTCGGTTTTGCGGCTACGCTCAAGCCTGGCACTGTTTTGCGCGGTGGCATTGGTTGGAGCTTTTTCCCCGGAGATTATGCGTCGAATGGACTGCTCAAAAATCCGCCTTTTACAGCGGCACTGACGTGTGGAACTTCAACCACGGGCAGCTTGACGAATACAGGATGCCCGGCGGGCACAGGTACGTTTGCGCAAGGCGCGCCGCGTCCGGTTGAACCAAGTGCGTTTCCGCGTGTGAATGGTGCGCTCAATCTGGCCGCCATCATTCCTTCGACCATAGGGGCGATGGATCTGGATTTCAAGTCGAGTTACAACATTCAATTCAACCTCACCCTGGAAAAACAATTCGGCAATAACGTTGCCAGCATTGCTTATCTCGGCACACAAGGTCGTCGGATGGCAATGGCAATCCCAGACATCAACCGCGCGTTGCCCAGTGGATCAGCAACGGCGAATCCTCGCCCGTTCGCTACACGTGCGCCGCGCATCACAACGATTGGCTATCTGACGCCGCAGGGCAATGCGAGTTACAACGCGTTGCAACTGAGCTTCAACCGCCGGTTCTCAAGAGGCTTAAGCGTTACGTCAGGTTTCACCTGGGCGCACGGCGTTGACGAAGTTACCGGACTCGGAACCAGCACGGGCGGTTATGGCATGTTTGCCGGACCGTTCGATCAAGTCGTCGCCAACGTCAAACGCTATGACCGTGCGACAAGCGATTTCAACATTAAGTATCGCTGGTCGTTCGGCGCGAATTACGAACTGCCGTGGGGCAAAGATTTGAAAGGTTTGGCCGGACAAGTGTTAGGCGGCTGGCAAACGAACGGCACAGTGACGTGGCAAACGGGCTTGCCTTTCACGGTGACAAATCAGCAAAATGTCAGCGGCGTGATTGGCGGTGGCGGCGAACGCCCGAATCTTTTAGCTCAAAACCTCCGAGTGTCTAACCCAACCGTTGGAATCGCGGGGCAATTCCTTGATCCTGCGGCGTTTGCCCTGCCGGCGAATTTCACGCTGGGCAATTCGTCGCGCAACCAAGGCTACGGCCCGAATCAGAGCATCATCAACGCATCGATCTTCAAGACTTTCAAGGTCTATGAAGGCTGGAATCTGCAATTCCGTACGGAGATGTTCAATGTGCCGAACCATCCGGTTTTCGGCAATCCAAACACTGCGTTCGGGAATGCAAACTACGGCAAGATCACATCAACGGCGGGCGTGTATACACCGCGCCAGATTCAATTCGCTTTTAAATTATTATTCTAATTACGAATTGAAATTTACAAATAGTAAAGCTCTACAGGAGGGAACCTTGCGGTTATTCCCTGTGGAGCTTTACTATTTACTGCACGCGCTAACCAACTTCTTTTTTTCAAGTGAAACTTGCATGAGTAAAAAATTCGGAATCAAACTTTTTCTCTTTTGCCTGGCTCTTATCGCGGCTGCGCAGATTTTCTCGAACGCTTTTTTTGTGGAAGCGCAGCGCCTGAAGAAAGCTGACACCGAAAATTTTCTTTACGGTGGAAATGCAGCCGGAACGCGCTATTCCAAGCTCAAAAAAATAAATCGAAGCAACGTACAAAGTTTAGAAATTGCGTGGCAATACGATTCTGCCGATGGCTCAGGAGACCCGCAAAATCAGCCTGTTATCGCCAATGGAGTTCTTTATGGCGTTACTCCAAAACACAAACTCATTGCACTTGATGCAGCTTCGGGAAAAGAATTATGGAAGTTTGATTCCGGTCTGGCGGCACGTGGCCCGAATCGCGGAATCACCTTTTGGTCACAGGGAAACGAACAAAGAATCTTTTTCGCCATTCAAAATTTTGTTTACGCGATTGATCCAAAAACAGGCAAAACAATTTCGAGTTTCGGCACAGATGGACGCATAGATTTGCGCGAAGGCTTGGGACGCGATGCAAGCAAGGTGACGATAGCGATGACTACGCCGGGAGTTGTTTACAAAGATGTTTTGATCGTAGGGGGAAGGCTGTCAGAGGCTTTGCCTTCGCCGCCGGGAGACATTCGCGCCTACGATGTACGCACCGGAAAGCAACGATGGATTTTTCATACCATTCCGCATCCGGGCGAAGCAGGCTATGAAACCTGGCCGAAAGACGCGTGGACGTATACGGGTTCAGCGAACAACTGGCCGGGGATGGCGGTAGATGAAAAGCGCGGGATTGTTTACGTTCCAACCGGTTCGGCGGCGAGTGATTTTTATGGCGCAGATCGTGCCGGAGATAATTTGTACGCGAACACTTTGCTCGCGCTGAATGCTGAAACTGGCAAGCGCATCTGGCATTTTCAAGCCGTCAAACATGACATTTGGGATCGTGATTTTCCTTCGCCGCCAACGCTGGTAACGATGAAACAAAACGGCAAAAATATTGATGCCGTAGCGCAAACTTCCAAGCAGGGGTTTGTATATTTATTTGATCGAACGAACGGCAAGCCCCTGTTTCCATTGGCTACAAATAAATATCCGGCGAGTGATGTTCCCGGCGAAGTCGCAGCTCAAACGCAATCACTGCCGACGAAACCTGCACCGTATTCGCGACAGGAATTAACCGCAGAATTACTGACGAATCGTACTCCCGAAGCACATCAATGGGCGTTAGATGAATTCCGAAAATTCAACGGCGGCGGACAATTTGTACCGTTGAAAGTTGGACAGGAAACGATCATTTTCCCGGGCTTTGATGGCGGCGCAGAATGGGGCGGATCGGCGTTCGATCCTGAAACAGGAATTCTGTATTTGAATGCAAACGAAATGATGTGGCGTGCAGCACTTGCTGAAAATCAAGCCGCTAAATCTGGTCGTCAATTATATCTCAGCAATTGCGCGGTGTGTCACGGAGACGATTTAAAGGGAAATCCGTCGCTCGACGGCGTAGGCGCAAAACATAACGCCGCAGCTATCACCAACATTATTCGTCAAGGCGCTGGTCGAATGCCAGCGTTTCCAAATTTGCAACAGCCCGACATCACCGCCATCGTCCAATTTTTATTAAGCGGTGAAAACAAGGAAATGCAAAGTACCACCATCGCGGCGAATCAACCAAAATATCGCTTCACCGGATACAAAAGATTTCTCGATCCCGAAGGCTATCCCGCGATTGCCACACCGTGGGGAACGCTGAACGCGATCAATTTGAATACAGGCGAATACGTGTGGAAAATCCCGTTCGGTGAATATCCCGAATTGGTCGCGAAGGGAATGAAAAATACTGGCTCCGAAAATTACGGCGGCCCCGTAGTGACCGCAGGCGGATTAGTCTTCATCGCCGCAACAAATTTTGATCGCAAGTTTCGCGCCTTCGATAAAGCAACAGGAAATTTGTTGTGGGAAACGACGCTGCCGTTCGCGGGTAACGCGACACCTGCTACTTATGAAATAAATGGAAAGCAATTCGTCGTCGTTCATGCGACGGGAGGCAAGGCGCGTAAAGGCGAGCCGAGCGGTAGTGTTTTTGTGGCGTTTGCCTTGCCGAAAAAAGCGACGCGGAAATGAAGTAATTATTATGGGAACATCTTTTGTTTCTCTTGAAACTACTGACGACGAGAATGAAATCGGATTCTGGATGCGTGATAGCGTCTTGGAATTGTGGTTGCGATTGCTTGCACTTCATGTGCCAGAACCTGATCGGGACAATAGAAAATTGTCTTTTGAAATTCGCAACCATTGGCTACTTGCTTCAAAGGGATATTTCAACGGTTGTGTGCCCCACTATCTAGAAGATGATGCCTCCACTGAAGAGGGACGCGTAATTATACGATCAGCGATTCATTCTTTACTTCCGAGATTGCAAAAGGCTCCTCCGATCTTGAATGAGAAAATACTTGATTTGCTTGGCTTTGAAGAAAGCTGGAACTTTGAATTTGAGACGTTTCGTTTGATTGAGGTTGGAGAGGCTTTTCTCGCGTTACTTGATGGCAAGCTAACTTGTACGGTTAGAGAAACCAATTTTATGCCGGGTTGCAAATAGTTTGTCGAATTCAATCTGGCTGAATAAAGTTCAAAGTTCACGCCTGTAGCTTGAACTCTGTGTTCTCGATTCGTAAAAACTGACGTTAGGGAGAAAAACAAAAAATGAACCGAAGAGAATTTCTTGGAACTGCGATTTCAGCAGCAACCGTTTCTACGTTATACGCACAGACAACGCCGGAATGGGGCAGCTCAATCCTCGATATTCACTTTCATCTTCGTCAGGGACTCGACGCGAATATGACGCACATGCTTGGCGCAGGCGTGACGAATGCCGTACTGCTCACGCGCGGCGATGTCGTCGAACAGGTGAAAGCTATCCAGGCAAAATATCCCAAGAAATTTATCTGGTCAGCGGGTACGGATATTACGAAACCGGAAGCAGAAAAAATCCTGACGAAAGCAGTCAAGGACGGAGCGCAGGGAATTGGCGAACTAAAATTTCATGTCGAAGCTGCCGGGCCAGAACTTCGCCGGATGTATTCGCTCGCAGCTGAATTAAACGTACCGATTTTAGTACACTTTCAGGAGTTCCCGCATTTTGAAGGCGAAGGCAATTGGAGTACCGGATTTAAAGGCTTCGCCAGGATTTTGAAGGAGTATCCCAAAACAAAATTTATTGGTCACGCCGATGCTTTTTGGGCGAACGTGAGTGCTGATTATGCTGAGCAGGAAGCATATCCTTCAACGCCTATCAAGCCCGGAGGAATCACTGATAAATTACTTGGTGATTTTCCAAATATGTATGGCGATTTGTCGGCAAATTCCGGCAACAATGCACTGTCGCGCAGCCCTGAATTCACTGCAGATTTTCTGAAGCGGCATCAAAATAAATTAATGTTCGGCAGTGATTGTTCTTGTCAGGACGGACACGGCGCAGGAGTCAGTCAAAACAATAATCCGGCAGCGGCGCGGTTAAAAGGGCAGTGTGTAGCGCGTGCTACTTTAGGAATTCTCAAGAAGCAAACGCAGCCGAATGTCTTCAAAAAATTGACGTGGGAAAACGGCAATAAGATATGGAAGCTCAAATTCTAATTAAAAAAATGAAAAGATTACAAGATAGAATTGCCGTGATCTCCGGCGCGGCGACTGGCATTGGAAAAGCGGCTGCCGTACGGCTTGCGGCAGAGGGCGCAATCATTGAAATTCTCGACATCCAAGATGCTTCGAAAACAGTCAATGAAATCAAGGCTTCTGGTGGTATAGCGAATTCTGAAATCTGTGATGTCACCAACGAAGAGCAAATTGCGCAGGCGGTGAAAGCCATCGAAGCGCGGCACGGACGCGTAGATATTCTGGTCAATAACGCCGGAATATTATCTGGCAAAACGCCGTGGTTTGAGCTTTCATACGAGGAGATGAATCGCTTCGTCCAGGTCAATTATCTTGGCTATTTTCTCGTCTCGAAAGCTATCTATCCGTTGCTGAAAAAGAGTGAACACGGACGATTAATCAACATTGCTTCACGGACATATTTTCTGGCGAATCCGGGGCAGATGGCGTACGTCGCGGCGAAGGGTGCAGTGATGGGAATGACGCGTGTGATGGCGAAGGAAATGGGCGATGACAACATTACGGTGAATGCGCTGGCTCCTGGAATGGTGGCGACGGACGGGACGATGGCGCACTCCGGCGAAGAGGCATTCAATCGCGTGATGAATAATCAGGCGATCAAAAAACGCGTGACACCGGAACATTTCGCCGGATTAATTGCGTTCATCGCCAGTGATGATGCGGAGATGATTACCGGACAAATGATCCTTTGCGATGGCGGCGGATATTTGCATTAAGAATTCGTTCGTAGCCCCGCCTTCAGGCCAATGAGGTTAAGTTAAGCGCAAATGCGCTTTTTATAACGGTGAAACCGCAACCGCGCCGAGTGTTTCAGTTCTTTGCGTTCGAACTTGCGCCCC
>JAYTCQ010000059.1:0-15222 GCA_043736395.1 Blastocatellia bacterium
CCGCTCGCCGATTTGAATGATCTCGTGTTTGGGACGTGGGATATTTTTGAAGAAAACGCGTACGAAGCCGCGATGCACGCCGGAGTGCTTGAAAAAGAATTACTCGTCCAACTGAAGCCGCAGCTTTCCAAAATTAAACCGATGTCTGCGGTCTTCGATCAAAATTTCGTCAAGCGTTTAAGTGGTACGCACGTCAAGCATGGCAAAAATAAAATGGAGTTAGCCGAGCAATTAATGGATGACATTGCGGAATTCAAAAAGAAAAATAAATGCTCGCGCCTCGTGATGGTGTGGTGTGGTTCCACTGAAGTTTTTATTAAAGAGCAACCTGTTCATAAAACTCTCGCCAGTTTTGAAAAGGCTTTGAGAGAAAATCATAAAGCGATTGCGCCTTCGATGGTGTACGCCTACGCTGCGTTAAAATCGGGAGTTCCCTTTGCGAATGGCGCGCCGAATTTAACAGTAGACATTCCGGCATTGATGGATTTGGCCAATAAAAATGGGGTTCCGCTGTGTGGCAAAGATTTCAAGACCGGACAAACCTGGATGAAGACAATGCTGGCTCCGGGAATCAAAGCCAGAATGCTCGGATTACACGGGTGGTATTCGACCAATATTTTAGGCAATCGCGACGGCGAAGTCCTCGACGATCCCGGCTCCTTCAAGACCAAAGAAGAATCCAAACTTTCCGTGCTGGAATATATTTTGCAGCCCGACGTTTATCCTGAACTCTACGACAATTTTACGCACATGGTCAGGATTAATTATTACCCGCCGCGCGGCGACAACAAGGAAGGCTGGGACAACATTGATATTTTTGGTTGGCTTGGTTACCCGATGCAAATCAAGATTGATTTCCTGTGTCGCGATTCGATCCTGGCGGCGCCGCTGGTTTTAGATTTAGCGTTATTTATGGATTTGGCGCAACGCACCGGAATGAAGGGAATTCAAGAGTGGTTATCGTTTTATTTCAAATCGCCAATGTGCGCGCCGAAGCTTTATCCTGAACATGATTTATTCATTCAGTTGATGAAGCTCAAAAACACATTGCGACATCTGCGCGGTGAAGAACTCATCACGCATCTGGGATTGGAATATTACGACTAACAACGAGTCTCAATTGATCACCTCAGTTGAGTTGTTGATGTACTTTGGGGCAGGCATTTCGCCTGCCCATTTTTTGTAGCGATTTATTTTTTTACAGATTTCTCTGACCATTTTGGATGGGCGGCGAATCTTTGCTGATTTGCTTCGTTGTCGAAGAAAACAAAGAGAGTGTTCTCTTCCAATAATTTTGCTGATAAATGGTTTTGCAGAAAAATTATTCTTAAAGCTCCTTCTAAGGTCACATCTTCCAATTCAATTTCGTATCGCGGTTGATTTCGAAATGAGTCGTCAAAAACAATGTTGAGCTTAAGCTGTTTTGCCAAAGACTTAATAACCGTTTTCAACTCAACGTCCGCAAATAAAACTCGGCTGACTTTATTTTTTTCGGTTGTTTGCCCTTGCCCGGAATTAACAACGAACAATAATCCCAATGCTGTTGCTAAAAAAATATTCAAACAAGAACGTTCACGGTTACGCATAAAATTGATTCCTCCTTGTGGCTGATGACTGTTATTTGACCAAAGAATTTACGGTCAGGCTTGACCACAATTTATCTCACGCCAGCCAGGTTGGAAGGGTTCAATTATTTTTTCTACGTGTAACGCAAAACCCTTACATAACTTTGGAAGCGGCGGTATATGATGGGTTTCAACTCCCCTTCGAGAAATTATGTATGCCGGAAATTTTTGGATTTGATGCTTTTGCTCCGAAAGAAATTGCCGAGCGCGTTGAAAATGTCGGCGTCGCGAAGGCTCGTTTGCCATTACTTGCGATGATTATGCTGGGCATCCTGGCGGGTGCCTTTATCGGTTTGGGCGCGCTTTTTTATGTCCTGGTAATTTCCGATTCAACGCTTGGGTTTGCGCTTGGTCGAGTGATTGGCGGTGTAGTATTTTCGCTCGGATTAATCCTTGTTGTGGTAGCGGGCGCGGAACTCTTCACAGGTAATAATTTGTTAGCGATGGCGTGGGCTGATGGCAAAATTTCTACGACGGAATTGCTGCGGAATTGGGGGATTGTTTGCAGCGCAAATTTTCTTGGCGCGGCGGGTTTGGCTTTGCTGGTTTTTCTCTCACGTCACGCCGAAATGAACAACGGATTGGTCGCCGAACAATACTTGAAAATTGCCGCAGCAAAATGCGCGATGCCGTTTGCGACAGCTTTTTTCAAGGGCGTTCTGTGCAATGTACTGGTGTGTCTGGCGGTCTGGATGGCAATGGCAGGGCGTAGCATTGTGGACAAAGCGGTAGCCATTATTTTCCCGATTTCAGCTTTTGTCGCCGCCGGATTTGAGCATAGCATTGCGAATATGTACATCATCCCACTTGGTATGTTGTTGAAAGCCGCAGGCAATCATCCTGCGTATTCAGATGCGATTACGTGGAGCGGTTTTTTGCATAATCTGGTCGCTGTCGTGCTCGGTAATTTAACGGGCGGGAGTGTGTTAGTAGCTTTAGTGTATTTCGTGATTTATCGGCGCAACACACAAAATATAAGTTAGAACGTTGATTCGTGATTCTGTTACTTGGTAACTTCAGCCTTCCTCATTTTTTCCTGATCTGAACAACCTTGCGGCTCCATCGTGGAAGAAATGCTCGCGATTTTCCATCCGGCGTCGGAGCGGACGAGATGAAAAGAATTCACGCCACAATGCGGAATTTTTCCGTTGGAAAAGAAAACATAGCGTCCCCAAACCATCGCCAAATCACCATAGATTTTCACTTCAGGCGCGTACATATCTTCACGAATCGGGCCACGATTTTCGGCGAAGTTTTTGGAAAATGCTTCGCCTGTGAAAACGCGCACTGTACTTTTCCCTTCTTTGTTTTTGATGATCGCCGTCAGCGTAGCTTCAGGTGTGAACAGCTCGGCAATCGCCGTAGGGTTATGATTCGCCATCTCCGCAAACATCGTATTCACAATTTGCATCGCAGCTTTTTCGTCGCCGGAATTTTGAGCGAAGGCGGCAGGAAAAAGAAGTAAGCAAAAAACAACTAACACAAATATTTTTTTCATAAATGGTTTCCACAAGAGGGATTTACTAATCTATGGGAATCACTACTTTGCAGGGCGTACACCCTTCAGTGCTTTTGCCTTTAGTGAAAAATGAATACAGGCAACAAAGTTCTTGTTTGCTAATTAGTCCTTTGTAGGACGGCATTTTTTCCCCTTGCCACTCTACTGCTTTTTTGAAATCAATGAAGGAATAATTTTCTGCCATTTTCAGCTGAAGTTCTTCCAAACGAATTCCGTAACTATCGCCATCAGCACCAGTAACATGACAAGTTGTGCAATTTTTTTGTAAAAGAATTCTATTTGCATATTCCCAGTTTGGAGTTGGCGTCGGTGCAGGCTTTTGCGTTATAGCAGGTGTAGTAGCGACTTCTGTTTGTTGCTGAAGACAACCCACAAAAATAACGAAAACCAAAAATAAACAAATGATCCTCGTTATTTTCATAGATATTCCCAATTGCAAAAATCAACGCTTACATCAAATTCTCAAAAATTCCCGCCGCACCCATTCCGCCGCCCACGCACATCGTAACCATTCCGTATTTAGCTTTCGTGCGTTTCATTTCGTACAACAATGTCGCAGTCAGTTTGGCTCCTGTGCAGCCGAGCGGATGACCTAAGGCTAAGGCGCCACCGTTGACGTTGACGCGGTTGAGGTCAATGCCGAGCGTTTTAATTACGGCGAGAGCTTGTACGCCGAAAGCTTCATTCAGTTCGATGACGCCGATGTCTTCGAGTTTTAATCCGGCAATTTTCAAGGCTTTCGGAATGGCTTCAACGGGGCCGATGCCCATCAATTCAGGAGCAACTCCGGCGGTCGCGTAGCAGATAAATCGAGCCATTGGTTTGATGCCCAAAGCTTCGGCACGTTCGCGTGACATCACCAAAGCAGCGGCGGCTCCGTCGGACATCTGCGAAGAAGTTCCGGCGGTGACGGTGCCTTTGATATGGAAAACAGGTTTGAGATTTGCCAAGCTTTCGGCAGAAGTATCGCGGCGGACGCCTTCATCCGTATCGAAAATAAATTCTTTGGTTTTCAAACGATTGTCCGCCTTGAGCGCGTGATCGCTTGCCGCAGCGGCAAAATTTATTTCACGATTGATGACTTTGATCGGGACAATTTCTTCTTTGAATTTTCCGGCGTCAATCGCGGCAGCTGCGTTTTGATGTGAACGGACGGCGAAGGCTTCGGCTTCCGCACGAGTGATCCCGTACTTCAATGCAACGTTCTCGGCGGTCAATCCCATATTCAAATACACGTCAGGATAGACATCAGTCAGCGTTGGATTCGGCGAAAGATTATGCCCGCCCATCGGCAACATAGACATGGATTCCGCGCCGCCTCCAATTGCGATTTCAGCGGATCCGACCATAATGTGTTCTGCCGCCTGCGCGATAGCCTGTAGGCCTGACGAACAAAAACGATTGATCGTCAACGCCGAAGCCGAAGCGGGAAGTCCGCCAAGAAAAGCGATTTGCCGCGCCATATTTGCGCCCTGTTGTGCTTCTGGTGTGGCGCATCCGATGACTACGTCTTCGATGTCTTCGGGCTTTATTTCGGGCGTGCGAGCTAGTAATTCTTTGATGACGGCTCCGCATAAATCATCCGGGCGGGTGTCTTTGAGAATGCCACGTGGCGCTTTGCCGGCGGCGGTTCTGAGAGCGTTGACGATAACTGCTTCGCGCATTGTTTCTCCTTATGATCAAGTCAGTACCACCTGCGGTAGCGGGTGGGAGTGCGATGAGAATCCGCCCGCTACCGCAGGCGGTACTGACTTTAATTTCGCAATGGTTTTCCGGTTTTCAGCATATATCCAATACGTTCTTGAGTCGCTTGTGTGCCAGCTAAACTGACAAAAGCTTCGCGTTCGATGTCGAGCAAATATTGTTCAGAAACTCGGGTCGCCCGCGTCAGATTTCCTCCGGCTAACACTTCGGCAATTTTCACCGCAATCAATCCATCGTGGTCGGAAATGTAGCCGCCGCGTTTCATCATGTGAACGCCCAGCTTGAATTTTGTAAGCGCCGGTTCGCCGAGTACCAGCACATCCTGACGCGGTTGCGGTTGGACGTAACCAGCGTTCGCGAGTGAAAGCACCGTCTGTTTAGCTTCTTCGATCAGGCGATCAGTGTTCATTACGATGCGGTCAATATCGCGCAGAATTCCCCAGTGTTTGGCTTCGGCAGCACTGGTCGAAACTTTGCCCATTGCAATCAATTCAAAACTTTGTTTGAGAATTTCAAATTGATCAAGCGCGGGTGTATCGGCTACGGCGTCGCTCGCGCGTAACGCCATTTCTTTCGTGCCGCCTCCGCCGGGCAATAATCCAACGCCGACCTCGACCATTCCGATGTAGGTTTCAGCGGCGGCAACTGCGCGATCAGAATGCAATGTCATTTCGCATCCACCGCCGAGTGTCATTTGAAAGGGAGCAACAACGACGGGCTTCGGCGAATAGCGCAGGCTCATCGTCATATCCTGAAAGGCTTTGACTCCGGCTTCGACTTCGTCCCAGCGTCCGGCTTGGGCGCCGAGCAAGAGGTTATAAATATTGGCTCCGACGGTGAAATTTGCGCCTTGATTGCCCACGACTAAACCCACAAAATTTTTGCTGATTTCGCGAATTGATTCAGCGACCATCTGCACAATTTCAGGGCCGAGAGAATTCATTTTAGAATGAAATTCCAAACAGGCTACGCCACCGCCGAGGTCAATTAAACTGGCGTTTTCATTGCCTTTGATGACATTGTTGGAATCTTTCAAGGATTTCAAAATCGTCACGCCGAGAGGGACGTTGACAGGTTTGTAAGCACCACTCGCAAAATCAAAAAATTGCTTCACGCCGTTTTCTGTTTTGTAAAAACTGGTGTGACCTGCGGTGACCATCGCTTCAATGTTGACGGGAAGCACTCGACCTTCGGCTTTGAATTTTGCAATGGAATCTTGCAAGCCAACAGCATCCCAGGATTCAAAAATTCCCATTTCATGTGCGAAGCCCCATTTCATCGCATTATCAATTTCGACAATGTTGTCAGCGATTTCAGGGATGCGGTTCGCGGCATAAATAAAGGCTTCAGACATTGTTCGCCAAATAAATTTTCCGGCGGAATCATCGCTGTTGACGAGAGCTTTCAGGCGTTCGGGCAGGCTATCAATTTTCTTGATTTTTGCAACAGATTCGAAATTCGCTTTTTGTTGCGGACGATATTCAAACGTGTTCAGATCAAGCGTCAAAATATCCTTGCCAACTTTTTTGTAAAAGCCACCTTTGGTTTTATCGCCGAGCATTTTGTTCTCAAACATTTTCGTCAGGAACGCAGGCGGCTTGAACGATTCGCGTTTTTCATCATTGGGCAATCCGGCGTAAAGCCCGTTCGCTACGTGGTAAGCGACATCCAATCCGACGACATCAATGGTACGGAACGAAGCGCTTTTGGCATGACCGATTAAGGTGCCAGTTAGTTCATCAACTTCTTCAGTGGTCAGTCCCATTTCAACCATGACATTGATCGCATCAAGCATTGCGAAATTACCAATTCTATTGGCAACAAAGCCTGGTGTGTCTTTTGCGTAGACGACGCCTTTGCCGAGCACACGATCAAAAAATCCTGCCATAAAGCAAGCGACTTCGGGCGAAGTTTCAGGTGTTGTGATGAGTTCCATCAAATGCAAATATCGCGGCGGATTAAAAAAATGCGTTCCCAAAAATCGTTGTCGAAATTGCTCGCTGCGGCCTTCGATTAAAAGCTTCATCGGAATGCCGGAAGTGTTGGAAGTGATGATCGCTTCGGAATGAAGATACGGTTCGACGCGTTCATACAAAGATTTTTTAGGATCAAGTTTTTCAACGATGGCTTCGACAATCCAGTCACAATCTTTCAGCTTCGGCAAGTCATCTTCAAAGTTGCCGGTTGAAATTAATAACGCGGATTCAGGCGACATGAAGGCAGCGGGCTTCGCTTTTTTCGCGGCTTCAAGTCCTGCGTTCGGAATGCGATTGCGGACGATCGGTGATTCAAGCGTTAAGCCTTTAGCTGCTTCTTCCGGTGTTAATTCCTGCGGCGCAATGTCGAGTAACAGGCAAGGGATTCCTGCATTGGCAACGTGCGCGGCGATTTGCGCACCCATTACTCCTGCACCTAAAACGGCGGCTTTTCTAATTTGCATGACGTTCTCCTAAAAAATATTTGAGTTCAGTAATTGGTAAGAATCTGGTCATCGCTCATCCCCAGTAAATTCAATTTTTCGCGTGACTGTTTCATCATGTCAGGTGATCCGCAAAGCAACGCGACCGACTTCGCTGAAGGAGTAATAATTTTTTCTAAAAAATGATGCACATAGCCTTTCTCACCTGGCCAATCTTCATCGGGACGACTGACAATCGGTTGATAAAGAACTTCCTGCTTGCGCCATTCGTCATTAATTTCTGCCACAAAATACTGATCCGTATTTTGCCGAATTCCGTGGAGCACAGTCAATTTTCCGTAGTCGCCGCGCGCGTGAAATATGTGCCTTAACGTTGAGCGCAGCGGTGCGATTCCTGTTCCCATGGCGAGAAATAACACATCCGCGCCGCGATGCTCTTCCAGCGAAAAGCCAGTGCCAATTACATTTTCGAGCGTCAAAGAAGCTTCATCGTGATTAAAAAGTCCATACGCCAGAGTTGTTTCCTGCTCGTTGCGCCTGACCAAAAATTCACATTCCTCATCTTCCGGCGCAGAAGCAAAAGCCAGGTAAGATGATTTGTATCCATCCATTCCAAGCACTGCCACCTGCCCCGCCATAAAGTCAGGCTTTGGATGCAGGAAAAAACTCCATACATCTGGCGTGTGCTTGAAGATTTTTTTGATGGTTAATTTTTGCATAAGAAAAATAAGAAGTAGAAAGTGATGAGGAACGAGTGATGAGTATCAAGTGTCTTTCAACTCATTACTCATCACTTTCAACTCATTACTTTTTCTCCCAATCCCATTCAGAAATACATCCATGACCGGATCAACCAAGGGGGTCAGTTTAAATTTATGACGGCTTAGCACCCAATTCGTCACGGTTTCGTCCAATGCTCCGAAAATTACTTTGGAGACAATTTTCGGATTGAAATCAGCGCGGAAGACTCCTTGTTCTTGTCCGCGTTCAAGAATTTCGCGCAGGTGTTTCAGGTAATCCGCGAGCATCGTTTCAGAAAACTGCGCCATGAATTTCGTCGAGTGGCGAAATTCAACTTGAAACACTACCGCGAGCGCTTCATCCGCTTCGAGCGATTCAAAGTGGAGCCGCGCAAAATGTCGCAACTGTTCACGCGGGTCAGACAGCTCCGCTAATTCCTTGCGGGCACGAGCATTGAAAGCTTCCATCGCCGTATTAAAAATCGAAACCAGCAAATCATCTTTGTTTTTGAAATACAAATACACTGTGCCATCAGCGACTCCGGCGGCGCTTGCTACTTCGGAAACTTTTGCATTGAAATATCCCGAACGCGCAAAGACCTCAATCGCTCCACGCAGTATTGTAGCGGATTTCGCCTGCGCTTTTTCATCTGAGGTATGAGCCTTGCTCAGCTTAGATTTTTTAGATTTAAGGGTGGAATTTTTCGATACGTTCATGACAAATTTCAGGCTTCAAGAGCAGGGAAATCTGGTTAATAAAAATGAATGGTCATTCATTCACCGCGCAGCTTAGCCGAATTTTTTCAGGCGGGCAAGCCTAAATTTAAGACTCTTCTTGCACCTCTACACCGCTTGTGACAGCATCAAGGCAATGAAAAATAAACCTGAAAAATCTCCTCGCCGAATCGCGTTGGTCACTGGTGGCGGTGATTGTCCCGGACTCAATGCGGTGATCCGTGCTGTGGTGAAAGGCGCCTTGCATCGTGGCTGGGAAGTGTTCGGAATTGAGCGCGGATTTGAAGGCCTGCTCCACAAAGAGCGCGTACGGCAATTGGACGCCCAAGACATTCACGGCATCGCGCATCGCGGCGGGACAATTCTAGGCACCACGAATCGCGGCAACCCTTTCCAATTCATTACCGAAAAACGCGGGAAAAAGGTGGTCGTAGACGTTTCGCAAAAAATTGTGAAGCGTTTTCACCAGCTCAAATTTGATTCGTTGATCACGATTGGCGGCGACGGAACCTTGCGAATTGCCCAGCAATTAGCCGAACTTGGAATTCCAATTATTGGCGTACCGAAAACGATTGATAACGATTTGGCCGTAACGGAAGTGTCGTTCGGATTCAATACCGCTGTGACGACGGCAACTGAAGCGATAGACAAATTGCACGCAACTGCCGAATCTCACGAACGCGTGATGGTCGTCGAATTGATGGGGCATTACTCCGGTTGGATTGCGCTTTATGCGGGAATTGCCGGAGGTGCCGATGTCATTCTGATTCCTGAAATCCCTTTTGATCTGGATGCCGTAGCGCGAAAAATTCAGCATCGTTGGAGCGTCAATCGTCGCTTTGCAATCGTTGTGGTAGCGGAAGGCGCGAAATTTGCAGGCGGAGAATATTTCACGAAGCTGCGTGAAACCGGGCTTGATCTGCGCCTCGGCGGTGTGGCGGAATTTGTCGCCAGAGCAATTCATCGCTTAACCGGACGCGAAACCCGGTCATTAGTTTTAGGGCATTTGCAGCGCGGCGGACAACCGACAACAACAGATCGGTTGTTGGCGACACGTTTCGGAGCCGCCGCCGTCCGTGCGATTGAACGCGGTGAACAAAACGTGATGGTCGCGCTCCAATCCTCTCAAATCGTGAGTGTGCCTTTGACCAAAGTCATCAATAAAACTAAATTTGTACCATTGAATTCAGACATTATTTTGTCAGCCAGAGATTTAGGAATTTCGTTTGGAGATGAATTAAATGGATAACAATATCGAAGTAACGAGTGACGCTACGCGTGCCAAACTTGATCAGGTCAGCGGGGCCTTATTGCGGCTGCACAAAGCATTATTGGATGATGAACGGGCGATTTATGAAGTCGTGAATGGCCCGGTGACTTCACCGCATGTGATGTTTCAGATTGTTTTGAATCATCCACAATTTGCGTGGCTGGGAAAATTTTCTTCGTTGATTGTGTTGATTGACGAAGCCGCGTCTGTGCGCCGTCCCGCACCAGAAGCGACTTCGCAAAACTTGCTGGTAGAGGCTCGCGCGTTACTCAACTTTGAAATCGGAGAAAAAATTTTCGTCGAGCAATTTCAAAAAGCAATCAACAGAAGTATGCAGGTAAAAGACCTTTACGAAGAAGCCTTGAAAAGTATGGAGTCCAAACTTTAGTTTGCAGTAGCGTCGCGCTTCGCTGGCGTTCGCACGCTGAGGCGTGAACTCTGAGCGCTTGGAAAACAATGGAAGAAATCGTCACCCTTTATCGTCCAATTGGGCCTAAAGAATTAGAGCTGATTGCACAAACTGATTACCGCGAATTTCCTCCGCGCTTGCTAGATCAGCCGATTTTTTATCCGGTGCTCAACGAAGAATACGCCACGAAGATTGCGCGTGATTGGAATACGAAATACGGTTCGAAAGTTGGTTACGTCACACGCTTTCAGGTGAAGAAAGAATTTCTTAATCGCTACGAAGTGCAAATCGTTGGCGGATCCGTGCATCAGGAATATTGGATTCCAGCGGAAGATTTGCCAGAATTTAATCGCAACATTGTTGGAAAAATCGAAGTCATCGCAGAATTTCACCCATAAAAATAACACTACCCCGTTATGAACAAAATCGTCGAATGCATCCCCAATTTCAGCGAAGGCCGAGACGCGAGTATTGTCAAAGCAATTACTGCCGCCATCGCTTCGATCCCGAATATTGTCGTCCTTGATCAAACCATGGACAGCGATCATCACCGCTCTGTCATTACGTTTGCCGGTGAACCCGAAGCCGTGCTCGAAGCCGCAGTGTTGGCTGCGGCGCGGGCTTCGGAATTGATTGATCTGAACCATCACACAGGCGAGCATCCGCGGATGGGAGCGTTGGACGTGCTGCCGTTTGTCCCGATCAAAAATGTTACGATGGACGAATGTATACAGCTGGCGCAACGTGCCGGAGAACGCATCGCGGCGGAGCTGAAAATTCCTGTTTATCTTTATGAGTACGCAGCGACACGTTCGGATCGAATTGATCTGGCGAATGTGCGGCGCGGCGAATTTGAAGCATTACTGGAAGAAATTGAAATCAATGAAGACCGCGCTCCTGATTACGGCGAAGCACAGGCGCATCCAACGGCGGGAGCGATTGCAGTTGGCGCGCGCGCTCCGTTAATTGCTTACAATATAAATCTGGCGACAGAAGATTTGACGGTTGCAAAAAATATTGCCAAAGCTGTGCGTGGGCGAGATGGCGGATTACTTTACGTTAAAGCTTTAGGGTTTGAATTGACGGCGCGGCGACAGGTACAAGTTTCGATGAACCTGGTGAATTACGAAGCGACTCCGGTGTTTCGTGTCTTTGAAATGGTGAAGCGGGAAGCGGAGCGTTATGGCGTCCGCGTGGCTGGCAGCGAAATTATTGGCCTGATTCCACAGGCGGCTTTGAATGCCAGCGCGGATTTTTATTTGCAGATTGAAAATTTCGATCCGCGCATGACTTTAGAATATCGCTTGCAGGAAGCACTGGAGGCTGCGGAAGAAAAATCAAAAACAGATGAGCAAGGACTGCGTTCATTTGCGGAAGATGTCGCCTCGCCGATGCCGACTCCGGGCAGTGGCGGCGTGATGGCGTATACAGGCGCATTGGCCGCTGCGCTCGGCACTATGGTTTGTCATCTTGCCGATGATGACGGCGACGAAGTAGAAGAAATTCTGGCGGAACTCGAACAACTGAAAACTGACCTGCACGATTCAATTGCCGATGACGCTGAAAGTGCAGCGCGAATCGAAGAAGCCGAGGCTTTGCCGGATGAAACTGAGGCCGAAGAATTGGCGCGACATAACGCGATTGAACTCGCGATAAAAGGTGCGATCGCAGTTCCTCTGCGCATTGCCGAAGGCTCGCTTCATACGCTGGAATTACTGAGCGAATTCACCGAAATGGAAGAAGCCGTAAGCCTGCCGGAATTGCCTGCCGCAGCACAGTTGGCACTCGCTACGATGCGCGGAGCCTATTACAATGTTTGTGCGAAACTCGCCGTGATTGAAGATGAAACGGCGCAGGCGCAACGTACGGAGATTGAAGAAATGATTGCGCGTGGACAGGAATTGGCGGATGAGACTGAAGATGCTTTTTTGCGGCGATGAGAATATTAAAATGCAAATAGACCAATCAAATCTAAATGATGCCCGACTTTCGTTCCGTGCAATTGCTGCGCTGGAAATTATTTCTGTCATCAGTTCGGTCTTAATTACGGCGTGGGTACTGAATCCGCTGCAATTGAATCAGCGCTGGTTGGAGGCTGTGCCTGGAACTTTAGCGTTGGCGTTGATGATGTACTCGCATTGGTTGAATGGTGAGACGCCACAGGTTTTGGGCTTTACCGGAAAACATTTTTGGCGTGCGCTGCGATTATTAATTTTGCCGATGCTCGTAGTCGGAGCGTTACTTTTTTTCATTGGTTATCAGGCACATTCGTTGAATTTTGGAGAGCGGTTTTGGCTGTCGTTATTGGTCGTTCCGTTCTGGGGGTTGACGCAGCAATATATTTTGCAGGGATTTATTTATCGCCGCTTAAAAAGAATTTTTCCGGCGCAAAATAGCTACATCATTATTCTGATAGCTGCGGTATTATTCGCGCTGGTGCATGCTCCAAACCTGCCGTTAATGTTTTTGACGCTGATCGGCGGAATCGTTTGGACGTGGGTGTACGCGTGCGCTCCAAATTTATTTGTGTTGGGTTTGTCGCACGGCGTGATGAGCGCAGTTGCCATGTTTTCGTTGCCCGCCTGGTTCTTACAGAGCATGAGCATCGGATATAAATATTTAATTTTTCAGAAATTTTAAGGGGGAAGATGTTGGATGTTAGATGCTGGGAGTCGCGGAGAGTTCTTCTTAACATCTAGCATCCAACATCAAACATCTTTTTCTAACATCCAACATCTTCTTATGCTGACTTTCATCGAAAAACGCAAAGCGAACTGGTTACGGTTAGAAGAATTAATTGCGCGCGTTCGGCAGCTGCGTGGCTTGCAGAAATTTTCGCGGGATGAAGTCAGAGAGCTGGGTAAGCTGTATCGCCGCACTTCGACTGACCTGGCGATTGCACGTGAAGAATCCCGTGATCCGGGGTTAGTGAACTATTTGAATTCGCTCGTGATTCGTACGCACAGTGAAATTTATCGCAGCGAAGCCAAAGGATTTTCAGGGATCATTAATTTTTATCGTGATGAATTCCCCGCGATTTTTAGACAAACTTATCGTTACACTTTGGCGGTGTTTCTAATATTTCTGGCGATTGCCATGTTCTCTTTTGTCGCGACTTCGCGTGACGAAGATTTTAGCGAACACGCGGGAATTCCTTCGGTGATGATCGGACATATTAAAGCCAATAAAATGTGGACAGATGATTTAATTGATAATGCCCCGAGCGGCGCGGCATTTATCATGGTGAATAACATCAAGGTTGGATTGCTGACGTTTGCCTTCAGCATTTTGCCAATCATTGGAACTGTGATGACTTTGATGCCGACGGCTTTGCAATTAGGCGCGGTCACTTCGTTGGCGATTAAGTACAAAATGACGACGCTCAGCTTTTTTGTTTCGGGTCATGGAGTGCTGGAATTCATGGCGATTTTCATTGCAGGCGGAGCGGGGTTGATGCTGGGAATGGCGATTCTGGTTCCGGGTGAGCGAACACGCCGCGAGGCTTTGATTGAACGCGGAGCCATCGCGGTAAAATTGCTGGCGGGCTGCATTCCTTTACTCATTCTGGCGGGTTGTATTGAAGGATTTATCTCCCCGTTGCACATTCACCCAGCCTTTAAGTTTATTGTATCAGCAACGACAGCAGTTGTTTTAGCGGCGTACTTGGCGAAGCCTGCGCCTCCTGTGCTATTATCTTCAAAGTCTTAATTTATCAGGTGAATTTATGGGCAAAACGCAATTAACGATTTTACAGAAAAACGGAATGTTTTCATTTCTCGGCTACATCAACGCGCATCAGCTGAAACTGGATGCAATGTCTGATGCCGAATTCCAGAAAATGATTGCGGTAGTCAAGCTCGATCCGCGCGAAGGTCAGCCGATGCTTAAGCAATTTGATACCAGCAGCGAAGCCCTGACCAGTTATGAAGGCGCGATTCATACCAGCATTGAACGCGGCTGGGAAGTTGTCTTTCGCGGACTGCCAATGTACGGCTAATTTTTCACCATTGCATCTCTAAATATTTCCTGCCTCAGCCTGACAAGAAATCTTATATTTATGCAACCAGCTCCTGAAATTCAAACAATGACCTTGCTTAGCGCAGGCTTTGTTTTCGGGATGAAACACGCGCTGGATGCCGATCACTTAGCTGCCATTTCAACTATCGTCAGTGAACGCAAAAGCTGGTTTAGCTCCTCAATTATCGGAGGCCTATGGGGCATCGGGCATACGATTTCACTTTTTGTGGCCGGAGCTATCGTTCTATTTCTCAAAATTCAAATCAGTTTGCGAGTCGAAAATATTTTGGAAAGTTGTGTTGGGTTGATGCTGGTTGGCTTAGGCGTGAGCGCCTTGTGGAAGCTCAGACGCGGGAGCAAATTACACTTACATCCGCATCAACATGGTGAGCGCGTTCATCTTCATCCGCACTTTCACGATCAACAAGCAACTGAAATTTCACATCATACGGTTGGAAAACGTCCGTTGTTCATTGGATTGCTTCACGGTTTAGCAGGCAGCGCAGCACTGATGTTATTGGTCTTATCTTCAATCCCGACTCCGTTACTCGGGATGGTTTATATTGCAGTTTTTGGCGTCGGCTCAATCATCGGAATGATGTTGTTAAGTTCGTTGATTGGCCTGCCTTTTCACCTGACTGAGTCGCGCTTCAAAACAGCAAATCTGTCAGCCCGAATTCTCGCCGGAATTTTTAGTGTTGGCTGTGGGCTGATGATTATTTATCAAAAGGGACAGTTATAAACAATGGAGAAGCGCGCGCGCAGTAAGGGCGCTAGTGCTCTG
>JAYTCQ010000060.1:0-18771 GCA_043736395.1 Blastocatellia bacterium
GCGCAAGGTATTAAAAGGATCGGCACTAATGGAGAGCCAAAGGTGTTCTTGTCCGGGAACTTTATCAAACGGAATCGCCTGAATCACAGCATATCCGACCAACGCCACGAGTGGAGCGAACAACGCTCGTTCCGAAATATTCCAACTTCCAAGCAACAATCCTTCGATGATCCACAGAGCGGTCAGCGCAAAAATTGCACACTCAAAAAACGATTCCCACCAAGGTTCAACTGTTCCATACGGCACCGCAACCAATACCAAAAGTGTCAGCAGGGAAACAAAGATAGTACGATTGATCAGATGCCCAACTTTAAGAAGAAACGCTCCGCGCTCAACTTGTGGTAAGAGTTCTAAAAGGTCTTCGTGCACGAGTGTCCGATGAAGTTCTGTTGCCAAATTTACCTCAATTCGTTTTTCAATTTTGGCTGTCCCACAGACTGTCTTGCGACTGAAGATTGATAAGCGAAAACCGGAGCCGTTTGAAAACGACTGACAATCTGATTAGCACAAACCGACACAGAAAAATATTGTTCTAACAGACGGCGTGCATTGGCTCCGACCTGCTGGCGATGCGCTACGTCGCTCGCAAGTTCAAGCGCGTGTACCGCCAGTTGCTCATCATTTCCATTTACACTACAAAGCCCGGCCCCGTGTTCTTGCAGCATGTCGCTTAAATCATTTCCGGGATTAATACTGCCCAGAATCGGCAGCGAAGCCGACATATACCCTAAAATCTTGCCGGGATAATTTTGCGTCTTCAGGCGTTGATCCAAAGAAATCATTCCGACGTCAACCTCTGAAAGCATCGCAAGATATTCCTGTTGTCCGACGGCAGGCAGAATCGAAATATTAAAGAGATTCTTTTCTGCGATGAGATTTTTCAACCGCTCCACTTCCGTACCAGCACCAACCAATAAGAAATAAATACGCGATTCATTCCGCAATCGTTCGGCGAGGCGCACTACATTATCTATATCCTGCGCAACGCCAATATTTCCGCCATAGAAAAAAACAACTTTGTCTTCTAATCCAAGTTTTTGACGGAATCCGACAGAGGGCAAAAGTTCCTGATTCGTACTCGTCCAATTGTAGAGAACTTCAAGCTCGTAATTTTTATGCGGCAACTGCTCGGCAAAATATTTTAAATTTGCTGGCGATTGAACCCCGATGACATCTGCGGCGTCATATTGTTTCAGTTCCATAAATCGGAAATATGACCAGATCAGTCCTTTTTTAAGAACCCCAACATCAACCGCCCATTGCGGAAAAATGTCACGCAAGACCAGATATGACGGGCATTGCCACAGCGTCTTCAGTTTGTGTATTAATGGCCCGAAAAAAATAGTCGGAGAATAATAAATAATCAGATCGTATTGATGCTTTTTGAAGAAGGGTTTTCCTTTACGCCAAAGCGTGGCAGAAAGTCGAATTTCGCGCCACGCCCGCACGGCGCGTGAAGCTCCTTTGATCTTTCCCGCCTTTACGCGCAGTACTTTTAATCCGTCTTCGCAGCTCACTTCCAAGTCATGCGTAATGGATTCACTGGGAGCCAGAATTGTTACTTCGTGATTTTGATTTTGTAATTCTTTACCCAAATCGTGCAGTAATTTGGCACTCGCCTCAGCACTTGGCAGGTAATAAACCCCAACAATTAGAACACGCATTTTTACTTCACTTTCTACAGCTATTTGGCAGCTTGAGCCAGACCCGGCTTTTGCATCTGCCAGCCTTGTTCGGCTAAATCGGGAAGCCGATAACCTAGCAACAATCGGCAGACTGTCGCCGCTACATGGGGAGTTAAATATTCAATTGGCGGCTCCCAGGAATGAGTTTGACTCGTAACGAGTTCGGTCAAACTCAGGATGCTCAGAGGATCGCAACCCGATAAAACATTAGAGCCACATTCAATGGTTTCCGGTCGTTCGGTAACGTCCCGAATGGTGACCGTGGGAGTTTTGAAAATACATCCTTCTTCCTGCACTGTTCCGCTATCGGAAATCAGGCAGAAGGCGGACTGTTCCAGTTTGACAAAATCGAAGAACCCGAACGGTTCGACAAATCGCAAGCCGCGCTCTTCAAAGTGTGATTGATGCTGTGCCAACTTCGAGCGCGTGCGGGGATGCAGCGAGCAAATCACTGGATAGTTATACTGCCGATGTAATCCCGCCAGCCCCTCAAGCAAACTGTTTAGCCGTTCTGGAATGTCCACGTTTTCAGCGCGGTGCATCGTGACCAGAAAAAATTTGCGTTCATTCAAATTTAGAGTAGACAAAATCGTACTGTCATTAACGCGGTCAGCGTAATGATCAATGACTTCTTTAATCGGATTGCCAGTGACAAAAATGCGTTCCCCGGCGATGCCTTCGCGCAGCAGATTTTCACGGCTGCGGTTGGTGTATGGCATCAGCACTGTGCTGGAATGATCAATCACGCGCCGATTTACTTCTTCCGGCACACGGTCGTCATAACAACGATTGCCAGCTTCCATGTGATACACCGGAATGCCCATTCGACGCGCGATGATCGCAGTCAATCCGCTGTTCGTATCACCGAGAACCAACAGGCGATCTGGATGATGTTCGCGCAGCAACGGCTCAATCCGCGCCAGTATTTGCCCTACCTGATCGCCAAAGCTCGAACTTTGAATACCCAAATTGACATCCGGCTCCCGCAAGCCCAGCTCTCGAAAAAATAATCCGTTTAGGCGGTCATCGTAATTTTGTCCGGTATGCACCAGCACGTGCTCGGCGTGTTCATCCAAACGCTTGATGATGAGGCTTAAACGAATGATCTCCGGCCTCGTGCCGAGGACAGTCATGATTTTCATCGCAGCATCTCCGCCATTTCCGGCTCGAAATTCTCAACCATTAAATTGCGCGCTTGCAACAGGGCGACTGTTTCACTAAGTGACATGACGTTGTCCGCCGAACTGTATTCGGCAGTGAGAACGCCCGTCCCGCTGGCATCATCACAGATTTCCGGTAGCATTGGCTTGATCGCGTAATAGCGATTATGCTCAATCGTGCGGTACGCCTCTTCCTCGCTTACCAGAATTTCGTGAATTTTTTCGCCGGGACGAATGCCGACAAATTTCACTTCGATCCGCCGTCCATCAATTAATGCGAGCGCAATATTTGTCACCAGCGCAGAAGTCGTTTTCGGAATCCATGTTTCTCCTGGTTCCCCTTCTTCCAGGGCTGCAAACACAATATCTACTGCCTCATCCAGGCTCAGCAGAAAACGCGTCATATCAGGCGTCGTGATCGTCAACGGGCCACCCGCGCGAATTTGTTCGTGAAAAAATGGAATCACCGAACCGCGTGAAGCCAACACGTTTCCATACCGGACACAAACAAACCGGGTATCGTGACAAAGCATATTGGCCTGAATAAACACGCGTTCCTGCAACGCTTTTGTCATCCCCATCGCGTTGATCGGCTTGCAGGCTTTATCGGTGGAAACGCCGACGACCGTTTCAATCGGCAACCGATATTGACGGATTGCGCGGACGATATTTTCGGCGCCTTCAATATTTGTCCGCACTGCTTCGAAAGGAAAATATTCGCAGGTCGGAACCTGTTTGAGCGCCGCGGCATTGATGACGATATCAACATCCTGAAGAGCACTGGCGACACTTTGAAAGTCGCGAATGTCACCTATCCGAAATTCGAGCTTACGCTGAAAATTACGATAAATAATATCGTCTGTGGCCGCTGAACTGCGACGATATTCCAGGCGCATGAAATGTTGTTTCGCTTCATCCCGCGAAAAGACTATGATTTTCGCCGGGTCGCCCATTTCACCACTGAGCAACCGCCGTACTAACACCTTGCCCAGTGATCCTGTCCCGCCTGTAATCAGAATTCGTTTGCCTGTTAATAATTGCATTGTTGGGTCTCCATTCGTGATAAAGGGTCGTATCCGCCACGAGTTGTGCGACTAACTCAGGCCAGGGGGGAGCGGTATAGCCTGTCGCTTGATGAAATTTGTCGCCGATCATGCTGCGATCACACGCGAAGATTTCATTCGGGATGATTTCAACATTCATGTCCCACGCGTCACGGAGCAAACAAAGTAAATCGTATTTTGAAATCGTCTGTCCGGTGACCTGATAAAGGCCAGATAGATGGGGATGGTGTTCAATTAAATCGCCAATGACTTCGGCTAAATGATTGGTCGTCACACCGGAATACAAGGCGCGCTTGTAGCCTTGCACAGTGGAATTATCCTGGCTTAGAAACCAATCTAATAAAGAGTGATGATGAGTCAGTTCGCGTCCAATCATTGAAGTTCGCAGCGTGATTGCATTCTCGGTTGCGACTTCACCTAAATATTTGGTTTTGCCATAAAGGTCTGTGGCATCAGAAGGAGATTCTTCGGTGTATCCTCCCTGGTCGCCGCTAAACACACAGTCGGTGCTGAAGTGAATGAGCCGCCCGCCCCATTCACTGCAAACTTCGGCTAAGCGATGAGGCAGCAGCGCATTAATTTTAATGCTGGGAATAGATGCTTTTGCCTCTGTGCGTTGCTTAATCACGCCGATGCAATTCACGACGACGTCAGGCTCCATCCGCCGCAACAGCGCAGACAAGGCTGGAAAATTTTCAGCATCCACGTAACCAATCAATTGAGGATCAGAAAATAGATGCAGGTGCGCTAGCGCCCCTTCATGCACTGAGCCGTGCATCGTGCCCTGCGTGTGCGGAAATCGTTTTCCCAGCACTTGAAGCATTTTATGACCAAGCATCCCCGTGGCACCGAGTACCAGAATTTTCATGAGTTGCTCCTTTCAGGTAATTATTTCGCACTGTCGCTAAGGCTGCTCAGCGCGGTTAGTTCAGATGTTTGATGAGATTTCTGGGGAAGAGTCCGAGCCGCAACTTCCGCCAGATACGAAAAGGTATCGTATGCGCAACGTTCCCACGAATATGCTTGAGCGCGTTGATAGGCTTGGTGCGCGACCTGTGTGCGCCAAATGTGATTGGTGACCAGTTCCCGCACTGCAGTAGCAATGCTGTCCGGTTGCACCGGATCAAAATACGCCCCGGCTTCGCCCAAAGCTTCTGGCATGGGGCCATAGCTCGAACTGGCAATAGGCAAACCTGCGGCCATCGCTTCGATCAGGATGTTCGGCAAGGTCTCGCAACTGGAAGCAAAGATAAAACCATCGGTCTGGTGATACGCCGCGATCAACTCTTGATAGGAAATGTGACCATTGTAATGAATAAAATTGCTATCCGCATCCACGCGATTGATCGTCGTTTGTAAGTGGCGCAGCCGGGCGGGCGTTTCCGGTGACCCAATTAAATCCAGCGATACAGGTAATCCTTCGCGGCGCAATTGCGCAATGGCTTCGACCACTTGCCCGTGATGTTTGTAAGGCTCCAATTTGGAGACATAGAGTAACTTAAATGGTTTATCGAACGAGTATTCTTCCAACGATTTTTGCTCGCGCGGAGGCTGAAGGAAATCTTGATTGATGCCGTAGGGGATGATCGGGTATTGCCCTGTCAGCCCTGCCGCTTTCTTGACCAATGAACGTGAATACTGCGTGACAAAAATGGCGCCGTCAGCGCGACGAAAGCTATTAATTTGAGCCAGTCGTATCAATAAATACTTGACCGCCAAACTTGAGAAACCGTAGCGTCGCAGCTCAGCAAATTCAAAGGGCAGCATATTTTGTGAAATCACTACAAAAGGTTTGAGCGCGCCGGAATGGATGCCGCCAGGCGCTAAGACGCAATCACAGAATTCTTGTGCGAGTAGCGGCAACTTTCGTACTTGCCAATAGGTCCGCATCGGCAAGCTCTGATCCAGGAGCGGATCATGGCGGCATTCCAGCCAGGAGCGTGTGGGCATCCGTTCAAGTGTACTTTTCCCACCCCAAACCACAACCTTGCTGATTCCATGCTCCTCTGGTTGAGCAGCATGAAGAATTTCACTGAGGTGGCCCAATCCCCCACCATCGCGAATATTAGAAGCATCAATACCTAAACGCATTTG
Source organism: Blastocatellia bacterium (assembly GCA_043736395.1). GTDB lineage: Bacteria > Acidobacteriota > Blastocatellia > RBC074 > RBC074 > JAFDVL01. The sequence continues at coordinate 6,004 of JAYTCQ010000060.1, forward strand.
TAACATCTCCTCGATAGACAGCACATCCTATGCGCGCGTCTGAGGCTCTATAACTCATACTCTCTTCTGCATCATGTCAACGTCGATAAAATTAGAACTGGAAGTAAATAAACGGAGTATCAGTTAAGGGCCATAATAGAAAAAGAAAGATAATTAACGTGGCGTAGCTAAGTACTCTTTTAGCCGGGGTCAGGTTATTTAAAACCCTGTCGTATCCACCTACTTTGGCTGAAATAAACTGACCTGCGGCAAACATAATAAGCAAAAACACTGTTGTGAAGGGACGCGTTTGTCCAAACCCGGCACCTCCAACAGAAAGATTAAAATCAAAGAATAAATATTTCTTGACGCAATAAATAATGTCCGGCACGCTGGAGACATAAAAGAAAATCCATCCCATAAATACAAAATATTGAGTTATCAACCAGCTTGCCATTTTCCCACTTGGCTTGCCTAAAAATGCCTGAACGCCAGGGCTTAGTTGCAGCCTTGTTGAGATTGTTTTATGCACAATAAGCAGTCCACCTTGATAAGCTCCCCAAAAGACAAAATTCCAAGCCGCGCCGTGCCAAAGCCCACCTAACACCATAGTAATCATCAGATTCGCGTAAGTGTTGCCAGTGCGGCTGCCCCCTAATGGAATATAGAGATAGTCCCTAAGCCAGGTAGATAAACTAATATGCCATCTATGCCAGAACTCCTGTATGTTTGTAGCTAAATAGGGCCTATTAAAATTGAGCGGAAGCTCTATACCCATAATCTTGGATACTCCGCGTCCCATATCTGAATAGCCAGAAAAATCACAATAAATTCTAATGCCGAAAGCGAGCGTAGCAATAATTATAATTAAGCTAGGCTGACCTTGTGGCTTACTTAATAAGCTGTCAGAGAAAAGCGCCAAGTTATCAGCAATTAAAACCTTCTTGAAAAGTCCTACTAAAAATAAGTGAATACCTTGCTGAAAATTTGCCTTGGTGATTGTTTTACTAACTGCGATCTGCGGAAGAAAATCCCAGGGGCGTAAAATAGGGCCTGCCACAAGATGCGGGAAATAGGCCAAATAAAGTGCAAATTCAATCAAGTTATTACAGGGTTTGCATCTGCCTTTGTAAACATCAACCGCATAGCTAATGGCCTCAAAAGTGTAAAAACTGATTCCTACCGGCAGGATGATGTTTAGGATCGGCAGTGAATGCTTAAAATCTGCCATTGCAAAGAAATCATTAAAAGACCCAATAAAAAAGTTGTAATACTTGAACCAAGCTAGCATTCCTAAATCTACTGTCAGGCTTGCCAGCAACCATCGTTTACGAATAGCAGATGTTTTACTTTTATAGATTTGTTTCGCAGAGAAAAAATCCCAGACCGTCGAAAATAAAATCGGAGCCAGTAACAGTACATTCCACCAGGAATAAAACACATAACTTGCTAACAGCAACATCGCCACTTGTGCTTTGCGATGCTTCAGGATAGTTAGCAGCACAAGAACAATTAGAAAGTAGATTAAAAATTCTTTGGTCTGAAATAGCATGGCGATACGGTGGCCTATCTTCGCTTTTAAGGTGTACTCAGATGCGTATGAAAAGACTTTAGACCTACAGCAAGATTCGATGAAAGCTTAGCTCGTCCTTCGCTATTGGGATGTAATGCATCCGCAAAATCGCTATCGGATAGTAACCTGGAATAGTTCTGATAAATTCCATCCCCCTCTTGCGCTAATCTTTTCATCTTAGCGTCAGTTTTATCCAATATATCCGTCGAGAGGTTCCGATACACCCGTGGGTGAACCGGCCATATAACCAGCATTAAGTCTATGTTCTCAGCCCGCAGCAAACGAATCAAAGCTTGCAGCGCTTTGATATTTCGGCTGTCTTCATCAAAGCTCAAGCGCTGCGCTAACTCAATTGTGCTGCCAATGATTCTTTCTTTTGAGTCACCTGTCAGGCTGGATTTCAACATCCAGGGAGACTTAAAATTTGTAATGGCCTCTTCTGTCCGCAGGCCTTTTCGCATCAATTCCCGGAATTTACTTTCAATAAAAAATATTGGAAGTGATCTGCAACTTATCAAATAGTTTAGATAATCGGATTCAATAACTGCTTTTTCCTTCGGTAATAAAATGTTCTCAAGCAATTCTTTTTTTACGGGCGAATCCATCTTCGCAACTGAATTTGTTGCTCTATAAGCCTGTAACTTTTCAAATTCAATGCCTTCCTTGTCACGGCTTTTTGCCTTATCAATGCCAACACTCATGGCATCAATCCCTATTACTACTATCTGCGGTTTTCCGGCTTTCAAGGCAGGCTCAAGAATCAAAGCCTCAACCGAGGTCAGCCCTACAACGCCTAAATTATAAGTACTGGTGCCGTTATTGAGTGCTTGATCCAGGATGTCAGCATCTATACCTTCCACAGTAATACTTGACCCGATAATAAAATTAGAGCTCTTGTGCGAGGCAGTTCCTAGAGAGGAGCAAAATTTGTATACCTCTATTATTCGTCGGGCGTCTACTGAAAATAAGAGCGACTTACTTACTACTAAATTCATTATTGCGAGATATAGCAATAATGCGATTGACGCTCCTAAGACCAACTCAATGCAAGCTCTACTCCAAGAAAACTGATTCCAATTACTCATTTTTAGTCTCTTCAAATCAGACCAGAGCAAGCTCGGAACTGGAGCCAACACAGTAGGTCAGGTTTACAGTTTTCTTGTCGTTGACTGCGATAGCGCGCGGGTAAAACTTTGGCTTGTGCCGCCTTATTCTATTGGTTTATTTTTTGCTTAGTATCTTCATACTTTTCGCCACGCTTATATAAATCGTTGCGCCCGATTCCGGGCTTGATAACTTTGCGTAAGACCCCCCGCAGAACAGTATCCGCTCCTGTGATGGCGCGTCGCATATGTTGTTCCGGGCGCGCCTTAAAAGAGGTAATATGGAAATGCTCGTTATCACCAGGCGGATGCGGAGAAAAATAGTAATTAGAAACGCAGCACCGTCGCCCAGCACTTTTCACGCGGTTGACAGAATGCCAAGCCTGAGCATGCGTTTCCATAATTACGAGACGGTTAAATAGACTGGGGATTTCCACTTGCTCTTTTACCCGCTCATCCCACAATTCCAAATTCCCACCGTTTTCAGAGCACCAATTCGGGCTGATGTAATAGAGTAAATTTAAAACCCGATAAAGTTGCTGCGCTGAATCATGAGAATTGTCTATATGCGGATTCAGAAAATGTCCCTCTAACATCGTGCTGATGCCGCCCGCATAAAGATGCGGATCACCCTCCATATCCCGGAATCCCGTGATAAATTCAATCTGCTGGATGATCTCCTGTGCTTGAAAAGCAAACGTTGCAGCCTCAATCAGCGGATTCATTTTATCCAGAGCTTTTGATGTGTATTTCCGCTCTCGGAAACTAGAGAGAAAACGCATCTGCGTGACAGCTGGAAACGCCTCGAAAATTTGCTGCGCCAGCGACGCTGGCAAGACATTATCTATGGTTACAAAGCGCGTTGGCACAGATCGAGGTCGCTGAAACTCAGCCCGCAAGAGGTCGGCTTCAGACTGCAATCGATTGAGTATTAATTCTGACAATTCTTCGCTATTCATCTCCCACCTTGGCTGCTAACAATCGCTAGTTAATACCCTGAGAAAGTATTAATTACTCGTTAGTAAAATTTTGATAAATTTAGCTCAACAGAAAACCTTCAACTTTATTTGTTAAATTTTTCGTAACGATACATTGCCCGAAGTCGAGGTAATCTTAAGTCCGCGCGAACCATCGCCAATTCGTCCCCGTGCAGAACCGCCAATCCCAATATTGCTTTTAATCAGGGTCAGCGGAAAGTCTGTGTCTACCGTGCCGATCAGCGTGGACATTTCCACTTCCGCGCCTAAATTATCCGGCATTTTGACTTCGACATTACCGCTCAAGGTGCTGAATTCCATCTGCTTCATACTGGAACTTGCCACCTGAATTAAATTAACTTTTACATTGCCGCTGATGGATTTGGCCACGACGGAATCATCGGGCTGATCGCCACGCAAATATCGCCGTTCGATGCGCCGCCACGATCCGCCTGACCGCCCGTTCAAATCGCTGGGAAGGGCGACCTCAGTTGCCTGCTCAATCGAGACATCACCACTGATGGAAGATGCATACATCGTGCCGGAAACATTTCTTAACAGGATTACCCCACTCACATTTTCAGCTCGAATCACGCCCTTGATTTCTTCAATTTTTACGTTGCCTGCCACTGTCGAAAAGGCATCGTAATTATACCTGAACGCCCGTGGCACCTGGACTTCAAAGCGAATACTGGCCTCGCAGTTGCAATCCTGAGGATAATTCACGCGAATATCCACGCTGTTATCGTTGCTGAAGTCTTCGATCTTCAGGCGATCCCGGTCGCGACCTTCTTTAAAAGCTACGACCTGAATATCTGTTCCGTCATAACCTTTCACCAGAATATCTCCGGCAACATTTTTGATGCTGACTTTATGGCCTTCCGCCAGGCGATACGATTTTTGAAAATCCTGTGCCACCGCGGAAGCGGTAGTTAAGGTCAGACACAGAATTGCTAATCCGATACGAATACTTTTTTGAATCATATTTTCTCCTACGTTGAGAGATGCTGTTACTTCAGCGGCGCGCTGCCGGCAAGCCGATGGAGATCAAACAGCGGAAACTCAGCCGAAGAAATCCTGCTAGCTGGCTGCACCGCTCAATTTATGAATAAATGTGATTAGGGGAAAAAAATCTCCGTTGATTATTAGTTAGCCGTCACTCCGATTCGCCCGAAAGTGTTTTCAATCATCTCTCGAAAGCTTTGCCGGAGAATATCGGCGCGAAAGTTTTGCGCTCTGGCAAAACCGGCCTGCTGCAACTGCGCTACCAGCATAGGTTGCTCTGCCAGTTTGCGAATGGCTGCCGCCAGCGCGACCGGGTCGCCAGGCGGAACCAACAGGCCATGAACGTTGTTCGTTAACACTCCTGGAATCCCACCCACGTCACTTGCGATAGCGGGCAATGAATGAGCCATTGCTTCCAGCAGTGACTGCGAAATCCCTTCCGTCAGGGAAGGCAGGACAAAAATATCTGCCGCCTGATAGAGCCGATATAACTCCGGCCCATTTGGAATGTTTCCTAAAAACTTTACTTTTTCTGCTTGTCCTAACTCGGCGGCACATTGCTCAATCGCCTGCCGTGCAGGGCCATCACCCACACACCACCATTCCACTTCAATTTTCTGTTCTGCCAGCAACTGCATGGCTTTCAGTAAAATGTCTAATCCCTTCAAGGGAACCAGCCTCGAAACTGTGATCAGTCGCAGCGGCGAAGGCAGTGCCATGTTGGCACGCTGATAAAACATTTCCGTAGAGAGGGTGCTGTGAACCATATCTTTTTTGGCAATATCTCTCGTTTGAGAAGCGTATTTCTCAAACAATTCTCGTCCCTGAAAGAGCGCGAGTTCCGCACCGCTCACCACAGTCCGCGCCATCCAATCGCCGACGAACGATTTGACACGACCGCTAAAGCTTCCCTGATGATCCAGATAAATTGTCTTGCCCCAATCGCCTAAAACCCGCACAAAATATTTCCTGCCACGCAGGCGGCAAACCAGCGCGGCAAAGAAACCCATCTCACCTGGCAGGTCAATACAGATGGCATCAGTCTTGGTGATCGTCCGCCAGTAAATCATCATCTGCCCTAAACCACCGAGTAAAGGCCTGCCTGCTTTCAAAGGTACCGGACAAAATTCGATGTGAGGCATATCAATTTTTTGCGTGCACTCACGCGACCAGACAGGATCATCGTCTTCTGCCAACGCGCAGTAAAAAGTCACGTTCGGGAACATGCGCAGGAAGCCTTCATGCAATCGTAAATAAAACGGTGTTCCAAACCACTCATCGCCCCGCTGAATGAGAAACACGCTGTTTGAGACAAATCCCAAGTGCTGTAATTCCTTCTTCACGATCAGGCACCTCCTAGACTTCGATTGGTAATCCGTTGTTTCGTTCCCACGACTGGCGTCGGTGCTCACGGCGTTGCAAAATAAAATAAATGACGAACATTAGTAAGAAGACCAAACCGATTCGTTCCAGATTCATCAGCAAAATATCCGGTGGAGCATAGATCGTCATCAAGGCCGGTAACCCAATTAGAAAAAATGCCAGCGACTTAAAAAATACAGATGGCGCCAATAAAAGTGAGTTAATCAGATACAAATGCAAGACATTTGCCAGTATCATGACAATCAAGCCAAAGTATCCAAATTGCCAGACAGCAATGGAGGCTGGAGCAACGTTGACATTACCTGCTTCTTCGCTCATTCCCATTTGTACGGCAACCACGCGAGTGGGATAGCCGCGAATGGTGCCGTCAAAGCTGCCAGGAATTGGTTTTGATGGCAGCACCGCACGTGGAATCATCGCGAGCAAAGCGCCAATATAAGGTTGCACTCCGGCACGCCCTTCGCCCATTCGTTCGACCAGAATTGCGCCCGTCGAAAAACTATCGAATTTTGTAATCAGATTAACCGCCATCTCATTGACAATATTTTGATCTGCCGCTTTCGAGGAACTGGAAAGGATGTCATCCAACTTCAAGCGATCACCATATCGCGCCTGACCAATAGCAACGGACAAGATGCTTCCGATAATTATTGTCCCTACTGCTCCGATCCCAATTACTGTCGCCTTTTGCCGGGCCGACCAGGGTTGCGCCTGACAGTACAGCACCATCAAAAAGAAAGGCTGTAACATAGCGATGCGCGCACCTGATGGAGCCTGCAAGCCAACCGTAATAAGTGCCCAGAGAATAAGTCCTCCCAGCAACCACCACGTCTGTCGTTCGCCGGGCCAAAGATGCACAAAGCAGGCACAGCAAAAACAACTTAGTATATTTTGAATAAATGCGATGCTTCCCAGATTATTGAAGGTGTTCGAACCTTCGGACAGAAAGAAAAAAGCATTCTGATCAAAATAAGAACTACCCATATAAACTGCCGCCAACACCGCCGTGAGAAACGTAACCCCAAGGGAAATCATGACTCCCAGCAAAGCCCCTTTTGAGTTCAGATAAATTTCTGTCAGTCGGCTTTCAACGATAAAAGTAAAATAAGGCTTAGGCCCCAGCAGAAATAACAATGTGAACAAAAGAGTGGCACTCTCCAGCACGGCATAAAAAAGGAACACATCGTAATTTACATAAGAGTAAGTTTTCAGATGCCCCTGAAATACGACGGTTAAAATTACTGGTGTCGTGAACCACATCAAAATCATGAACAGCAACAAAGTCGGCAAATGTGGCGACACTTTCGGATTCCGCCAAATGGCGAAGACCGAAAGTAACAACGCGACTTGTAGCAGTAACAACAGCAGTTCCATAAACGATTAGGCGTAAACTTTTAGAAACTCAAAACCATTTGTCTGAAGCGCGCAAATCCTGATTCACATACTTTCCGCTCAGTTTCATCACAGACCCAGAAGGTAGCTCCAATCACAATTCCTGCTAATAACAGCATCGAGCTGAGATAAAGAACCATCCCCGTACACGTATAAATAAGTACCATTGCGAGTAAGCAACTGACGAGGGTTAACGTGAGAGGTCGGTGCATCGTTTGCAGGTTAATCCGCAAAACAAATTGCAGATAAAGGAAAAGAGCAAACAAATAAATCACATACGAAAAAGCAAATGTTGCGGCGGCTCCGATGGCTCCCCAGCGCGGGATTGCCAGCAAACCTGTTGCGGCAAAAATCACAGCCCAACCGAAAACAATGCCGCACCCTTGCCAGATCCGACCTTTGGCGGCGATGACTGCGTTAAGGAAGCCTACATTCGCCATAAACAGACCGGCGACGCTGATCACAAATGCGGCGGGAGCTGCTGCCTGAAATTTTTCGCCATACAGAAGATTAATTAATAACGGACTGAAAAGCGCACAGCCGAGCGCGAGCGGCAAAGTTAATAACCAAATGGAGCGCAGGCTTCGCGTTACCAGTTGATCAAACATTGCGACGTCGGTAGAGGCATTCGCTTCCGTGAGAAAAGTCATCGCCGGTGTATAGAAATTATAAGGCGCCAGCGAAATCAGTTGTGCCAGCCCATACGCCGCACTAAACAATCCCGCCTGCGCGAAACCATGTTCACGCGCCGTGAGTGAGTTCGCCCACCAATAACACGGCATATTTAATAAGGTAATCACGAATGCAGGCAGCATAAAGGCGGCAATCGGGCGAATAATTTCCCACGAAAAATTTGGTCGAATCAGCCCTGAAAATCTCTCTTTCGCATCTTTGATTAACCGTCGCGTCAGCCACAGTAATCCGACTCCACTCGCGACCAATTGGCTTGCCAGAGCGCCCCACAATCCCCACACCGCAACCCCGATAAACGCCAGGATAATCAGCATTCCACTTCGGATCAGCATGGTGGTGTTATAGGCCCGGTAATCCTGCATTCCAGCAGCAACGCTGGAGGCCAAATTCAAAAGCGTCGTCACAAAAATCATAAACGTGCAGAAACGAAAGAACTGCGCCAGTGATGAATCATGATAAATATTTGCAGCTACAAAATGTGCAATTACTGTAAAACCCACGCAGAAGATGCTGACGAGTACCAGCGTGAAGATCACCACATTGGCCAGGATCGCGCCGCCCCGCGCCCGATCACTGACATAATATTCTGGTAATAATTTGTGGAGCGCAGAATTGTGTCCCATATGAAAAAGTCCCGCGATCAACGCGGTCAGCGCCGTAAGAATTGAATAAATCCCAAAATCATGCGGCCCTAAAAACCGGGCTAAGACCATCGGGACAAATCCACCGATGACCAAACTTGCTCCTCCGCGCAAAACAGAATCAAGCGAGGCGTGCAGATATCGCTGCCCTAAATTATCTGACGTTTGACTCTCCTTAGCGCCAATTGCTTGAATATCTGTTGCCATCTTCTTGCTAATTTAAATTACTCATTGCTTCATTTCATTTGTCTCATAAATGAAATGGCGTGATCTAAATCCGATGTAACTAAACCGATTTATTATCGGAATTAGCGCTTCTATATTCGTGTGAGGAAGGGTTGTCTGGTAAGTTTAGCGCAGTCAGAAGTGCTGACCGTACTTCCGCCGGCAAGGGGAAAGCGAGCCTATGTAATTCAGACAGAATTTCATCCTGTCGGCTCAAGGCAAGAATAGAAATGACCGCGATCCGGACATTATTTTGAGGATGTTCTTTGACTGCGCGCAGCAGTGGTTGTGCTTCTCCTGCTTTCATCATCAGAAGCAATAACGATAAAGCATCATAATATTTCTCGTCACTGCTCGTTAAGTGATTGATAGCCTCGTCCGCTAAACCGGAAGTAGCCAGAGCCGCGCCGATTCTTCGGCCTCGAACAAAAGAAGCCTCGCGCAAGGCACGCGCAAGAGTGATTGTATGATTGGTACCCAGTTGACCCAGAGCATAAATTGCCCCTTCGCGTACGGCTTGCGAAGGATGATCAAAGTCAGCACAAATGGCGTGAAAACGCGCTTCATCATCGCTTAGATTTTCTGCCGAAACAGTTTTCTTAGCTTTATTATTGTGAAGTGAAGATTTTGATACCTTGGAAGCAGGGATGCTTGCTGTGCCATTAGAATTACCATGAATAGCGCTGACAGCTCCTATGATTTCCGCATCAATAATTTGATGCTCGCCACCCTGGTCATGCTCTATCGGTTCCTGATAATAACCTTCATAATAAGCTTCATCCTGCCGCCGTTGCTCCGTTTGATTCAGCACCAGGCCGTAGACGTTCGCTCCTGCCCCGGCCATTAAGTTCAATGCGTAACGCGCCGTTTTATACTGTGTCTTACCACTATGAACGACCATGATAATTCCATTGGTCATTGAAGAAAGCAGCACCGCATCGGTAAAGGAAGCAGTCGGCGGCGAATCAATAATGATGTGCGTAAAGTGTGATTGCAGGGTCGTCAGCAGCCGACGCATTTGCTCAGACCCTAATAATTCCGCTGGATTGGGCGGCACAGGGCCAGCTGTGAGCAGATGCAAACTCGTATCTTTATACTGTCGAATCATTCCCAGAATCTGATCTTCGCTGGCTCCTTTGTTCAGGCAGGTGCTAAGCCCCTGATGACGCGTCATCCCGAAAACAGAATGCAGGCGCGGACGTCGCAAGTCAGCATCAATCAATAAAACGTTGGCTCCAATTTGCGCCAAACAATATGCCAGATTGACTGCTGTTGTCGTTTTACCTTCACCGGGCCGACTTGATGTGACGAGCAATGTTTTAGGAGTATCTCCTTGATTTGCGAAGAGAATAGATGTGCGTAACTGCCGGTAACTTTCGGCTAGAGCTGAGTGAGATTCAAGGGTAAATAATTTTCCCGGTTCGAATTGGTGATCTCGCAATTGTGACACTGCCGGGATTGTGACCAGCACTGGCACTTGTAGCATTTTTTCCGCTTCATCGCTGGAACTAATGGTATCGTTCAGATACTCCATAAACATCGCCAGCCCGAGGCTCGAAAACAGCGAAAAGCAAAATGCCAGTAGGATTCCCTGCCACCGCCGAGGCCCAATGGGCTTATCGGCAGCCAGCGCGTAATCTATCACGTGAATGTTATTTCGGACGCCCGCCATGACTACATCATTTTCTTTGTAGCGCTGTAATAATCCATCCAGAAGATTCTTATTCGTTTCAATCTCCTGCTGAATGATACGGTAATTAATAGCCGCTTCATTTTGCGAAAGTGTCTCACCACGTTGTTTGTCAAAATCTTTACGCAACGCCTGTTCCGCGGCGAGCGACTGACGATATTGCGTCTCGTGGTTGGTTAAGAGCGCTGAGGTTGAACGACTACGCGCATTGCGAACTTCATCTTCCAGGGTCGCAATCTGTTGGTTTACTTCTTTAACTTCAGGCCATTCCTCTGTGTTTTCAACCAATAATTGAGCCCGCTTCTGTCGAAATTCCGCTAACCGCGTTTCTATCTCAATAATCTTTCGGCCTGTATTTTCTTCTGCCAGCGCACTCGCAGCACCAGGCGCCATCGCAGCACGGTAATTCGCTTCTGCGATCTTGCGTTTGTTTTCTGCTTCGAGCAGCTGTTTATTTAATCCTGTCAGCCGCTCGACGACCGTATTCTGATCTGGATTCAACGAAAGAATTTGATTACTTCGGGCATAATTGATTAATCGCTCTTCACTGCTGCGAATTTGGGATTGTAATTCGGCAATCCGCTTTTGCAGGAAATCACCAGTCGTCACATTTGTTTCCGCACGCCGTTCCCAATTCAGTAACACAAAGGTGTCCGCTATTGTGTTGACAACTTTGGCTGCAATTTCCGGGTCGTGATGTTGATACTGGATTTCGATCAGACGCGTATTATCTCGCGCATAGCCTAACCGTCTTTCGACCACTGGCTCAATTTGTAATTCCTCTGAAACATCTTTGATAAAAGGAGCTAACCGTCGGGCTTCTGTTACTTCGATCTGTGAACTCGCAGGAACCTTGTCATTCAATAAAGGGAGCTTGTCTTGAGTTATTTCTTTTGGGGCCGCCTGCCCTGGAGGGCGATTGCTGCCACCGAACGTCTGCTGTAGCTTCGCCCACCACTTGTCGCGTTCAGGCATTGAGCCAGGGCGCGGAAATGAGGCGTTGTGTTCAATGTCCAAAGTCTTTACAACACGACGCAGTAAGCCCTGACTGGTCAGAATGCGCAGTTGCGTATTAAAGTAAGCTGGATCGTTCGAAGTTCCATTAACAATGACAGGGTTCTTTGAAGCCGCTCCCTGGACTGGATTCAGATCTTCTAAATCCACCATGACCAGCGCTTGAGCATCATAAATATTGGGTTTACGAACTAAGTAAACAGTCACTATAGTTGTGATTAAAATTGTCAATCCACTGATTAACCATAGGTGTTTACGGATTGCTCCCCAGTAATCCCGCACCGGAACCCGACGCTCAGATTCAAACTCCGGACGTTGAACGACTGGCAGTGACGAAGGAGACAAAATAGCTTGCGGTTTTTTTAATTCAAGCATTTAAACCTCAAATATTTGATAAAGGTTAATCGAACAAAATGGCAGTACAGTTCCCCCTAACGAATAACAAAAAACGGCATATTGCCTAAGGCGGGGCCCATCGCGCTGTAGATATTACGGAGAAGCCGTTTCCCCCCGGAAACTGTTACTTCAACAATGTCGCCGGGCTGCAAGAGCAAATCCGAACTCTTTTTGCGAACGATGTCTTGTAAATTGACAATTAACTCCATTTTGTCGGTTTCTCCCGACACTTTCCGAATCACACGAATGCGGTCGGTTTTTGTATCAGGTAACGCCCCCCCGGCCATGGCAATGGCTTCCGTAACTGTGGTTGGCTCGCGGAGTGGAATAGCGGTGGGCTTAAAAACATTACCAACAACAAAGGCTTGTTGGGCTTCTGGAACTGAAACAATGTCACCAGGCTGAACGTAGGGATTAGATTTTTCTTCACCCTGCATTGTCTCGGTTAAGTTGAAAATATCGTAATCAGTGACCTCTGCTTGTTCAGACAAAACCCCGCCGGGATTTTCGGGAGCAGCTCCCTGACAAGTAAAACGTCGTCCGACGTGTGCGACCTGAACTCGCTTCCCGGCTTTTTCTGTCGGGCCACCAGCTGATGAAATCAATTCCAACAAACGTACGCGCCGTTGCAATTGAAATCGTCCTGGCTTGTCAACCGCACCAATAACCGCCACGGGTTGGGAATTATATTCTTTGA
>JAYTCQ010000061.1:0-15137 GCA_043736395.1 Blastocatellia bacterium
AAGCCCGCACGCAGTAAGGGCGTTAGTACTCAGGAAATTATTCGTTGAGTACTAACGCCCTTACTGCGTGCGGGCTTTTGCATTTTGATTCAACAACAATGCCCATCCCGAATTTTTTCTGGTGTTTCGCATCGGACAGGTTCGATCTCTTCTACTTGGCGGCACCATTTCCGACAGGCTACGCAATAAATTATCGTCTCAGGAGTGACGCCTCCGATAATCATTTCGCAACGTGTACAGCGCACTGAAATTGTTGTCTCCACCTTCATAGCCATTTACCCTAACATCTGCTAATTTATTTTAGCAATTCCAAAACAAGCAGTAATAAAATCATTTTCAGGAGATTCTCAATGGTCAGATTTGTGGCAAAGAAAATTTGTTTGAGCGCGACTTTCTTCGTGCTGTTAATTTCGGCAGCGTACGCACAGGAACGAATAGGCACAGTCGCCGTTCGCGTCTCGCTGGATCATGCGGATTGGCTTTACAAACCGGGTCAAAATGTCAAAGCGAAAATTTCTGTCATTCAGGATGGACAACCTGTACCCGGCGCAAAAGTTTCTTATAGTTTTGGCCCTGAGATGATGCCGCCCGTAGTCGAAAAAACGATGAGCGTTCCAGCTGAAGGGTTGATGATTGAAGCGGGAACGATGAAGGAAGCGGGGTTCCTGCGCATCATTGCTTACGCCGAAATGTACGGCAAAAAATATAAGGGATTGGCGACGGCGGGATTCGCTCCTGAAACGATTAAGCCGACGCAAACTGACCCTGCCGATTTCGATGCGTTTTGGAAATCCGGCAAAGAAGCGTTAGCCAAAATTCCCGTGGATGCGCGACTGACTTTGCTGCCGGAGTATTGCACGTCAACCGTGAATGTTTTCCACGTCAGTTTGCAAAATGTGAGCAGTGACGGCGGCGCGGCTCCCAGCAGAATTTACGGAATTCTCTCGGAACCAAAAGCCGAAGGAAAGTATCCGGCAGTACTTGACGTTCCCGGTGCGGGCATTCGTCCTTATCGTGGACGGCCTGATTTAGCGGAGAAGGGGATTATCTCATTGCAGATCGGTATTCACGGGCTTCCAGTGAATTTGCCACAGGAAGTTTATGATTCGCTTGGGCGTAGCGCGGTCGCCGGATACAACACTTATAACCTCGACAATAAAGACAAATATTATTATCGACGCGTGTACCTGGGCTGCATTCGCGCCAATGATTTTTTAGTCGGACATCCGAAATTTGATGGCAGGAATTTAGCTGTCACCGGAGGATCGCAGGGCGGGGCGCTTTCGATTGTGACGGCGGGATTGGATGATCGCGTAAAAGTCCTGGCTGCTTATTATCCGGCGTTGTCAGATGTCACGGGATACCTTTACAATCGGGCTGGCGGCTGGCCTCATATGTTTCGCGCATCGGGTGAAAACTCGTTGCGCACGAAAGAAAAAATTGAAACTTCGAGATATTATGATGTCGTCAATTTTGCGCGTCGCGTGAAGGCTCCCGGGTTCTATACGTGGGGATTTAATGACGAAACGTGTCCGCCAACTTCGATGTATTCGTCGTATAATGTGATTACGGCGAAAAAGGAATTAATGCTCGCGCTGGAAACGGGACATAACACTGTGCCGGAACAAACGGAGCGGGTGACGAATTGGTTGGTGAATTTTGTGAAGCAGAAGGAATAGGAGGAATCTGGCAAGAAAAAGGGGGCAGGAAAAAAAGAATCATTAGAGGATTTAAAAAGTACGCTACCAACGAATGTTGTGATCGCTCATTATTGAGTTTCAAAGTCATTCTTTTTTTCATGCCAGCTTTCCTGCGTATCTAAAATAACTTAGATTTTTTTAATTAAAATTTAGTATGACACCAATTATTCCTGTACCCACACCCGACATTCAAGACATCAAAACGCAGCCGCGAGATTTGCGTTTTCATCCGAGTACGAATGAAAACCCGAAATTGTTAACGCGTGAACAAATTGATTTATTCAATAACAACGGCTTTGTGACGGGCATTCGCCTGTTTGACGAAGCTGAGGCGATAGACGTTCGGAAATATTTTGACGGTTTATTGGCGCAATATTTAGCCGAAGGGAAAGACAGTTATTCAATAACGACTGCACACATGAAACACGGCAAAGTGTATGATCTGCTGACACACCCTCGCATTGTGGCTTATGTCAAAGATATTCTCGGCGAAAATGTAGTCGCGTGGGGTTCGCATTTTTTCTGCAAATTACCGAAGGATGGCAAAAAAGTTTCGTGGCATCAGGATGCGACGTATTGGCCGCTGTCGCCTTCAAAGGCTATTACAGTCTGGTTAGCAATTGATGATGCCGATGTTGAAAATGCTGCGATGCGCTTTATTCCAGGTTCGCATCATCACGGCGAATTGACTGCAAATATGCACGAAAATGATGAATCAGAAGTGCTGTATCAATCTGTCGCCGATGCTGAAAATTTCGGCGAACCATTCGACAATATTCTCAAAGCAGGAGAATTTTCGATTCATACGGATTTACTTTTGCATGGCTCGAAAGCAAACGAATCAGACCGCCGACGCTGTGGACTAACGATGCGATATTGCGCAGTGGATGTCACAGCGTATTTGGATTGGCACGCGAAAGGGATTGTTGTAAGTGGCGCAGACACGCGTCATCATTGGTCAAATCCATCGCGGCCTGAGAATGATTAATTTCTATTTCTTTCTGGTTAGTATCGTGTCAGAGAATCATTGTTCTTGAGTAATTGCGGTTAAACACCCCCTCGGATTTTAAACTGGAAATGTTAGCGCAGAGTTGTTATCCTATCCTTGAAAACTTGCTATTATATTGATTAAGAAACTTAGGTTTTACTATCTTGCGATTTAATCATTTATTCCGAATTGCTGATGCTGTTTTGAATAATTGATAAAGACAAACAAGAAGATTAAATCTATACCAAAAGGCAAAAAATGGATGCAGCTACAACTTTTCCAAAAGTGAGTGTAATCATCTGCGCGTATAACACAGCTCTATACATTGCAGAAACACTAGATTCGGTTCTTGCTCAAACCTATCAGGACTTTGAAATTATCCTTATCAATGATGGTTCTCCGGATAATCTGGAAGATGTCCTCCAACCCTATTACGACAAGATTATATATTTCAAACAGCCGAACGGTGGTTTAAGTGCTGCGCGTAATGCGGCTATTAAAAGTGCGCGCGGGAAATATTTAACGCTGCTGGATAGTGATGATGTTTGGCTGCCCAATTACATGGAAACCATGGTTTCTTTAATGGAAACCAACCCATCAGTTGACCTTTACTATCCGAATGCCCTACTGTTTGGCGAGCATAATCTGAGTGGCAAATTATTTCAGGATATTTATCCCTCGACAAGACCTGTCACAATTGAAGGGATGCTGAAGCATGATTGTTGTCCGTTTGGCGCTGTCATCTTTAAGCGGGAAATCCTGGCAACTGTCGGAATGTTTGATGAAACTCTTAGATCCGCTGAAGATTTGGATTTATGGTTGAGAATGCTTCAAAATGGCTATCATCTTGATTTCACGGAAGAAGTCTTGATCAAGTACCGAAAACGGACAGACTCTTTATCTGGAGGTTCTACTCATTTCTTCGATCAGGTGATTAAAGTATTAGAGAAATTCCAGAAGTCTGAATACTCAACTTTTAATCAGGAAAGTCTGGCTGCTGAATTTGTCAGCAGGTTAGAGGCAGATAGAGATTTAGTTAAAGCAAAACAAGAAATTCTGGCTAATGATTTTACTAACGCAATAAAGCATATCATTAACATTTTTGCGATTCGCCCAAGTTTAAAATTGAAACTTATCATTACGGGACTGCTGCTATCGCCCAGGACTGTGGCCTGGTTGCTTCGATGGCAAGATTCAAAAAATAGCATTCGTTAAATTCGCTGAAACAGAAATAAATACTCATGGAAAAACTAAGTAGAACCTT
Source organism: Blastocatellia bacterium (assembly GCA_043736395.1). Taxonomy (GTDB): domain Bacteria; phylum Acidobacteriota; class Blastocatellia; order RBC074; family RBC074; genus JAFDVL01. The sequence continues at coordinate 3,953 of JAYTCQ010000061.1, forward strand.
GCCTTGTCTGATCTTCACTCTTTTATTAATTACTTTTACAAGCTTTCGTGATGTTTCTGAAGCGGCCTTCTCCGGGAAGCGGGAAGTTAAATTTCAAAAATTCACGCTCGATAAAGAATTTCGCTCGGAAGGTGTGGCCGTTGGCGACATCAATCACGACGGCAAAATGGATGTCATGGCAGGGAATTTGTGGTACGAAGCTCCTGATTGGAAATCGCACGAAATTGCTCCTGTCCAGCAATTTGATCCGGCGAAAGGCTATAGCAATTCATTCGTCAATTTTGCCGGGGATATGAATAACGATGGCTGGATTGATCAAATTTTAATTGATACACCGGGAATTCCTCCGGTGCTTTGGCGTGAAAATCCTGGCGAAAAAGGTGGAGCATGGGCGGCTCATAAAATTGCTGACAATGCCTGCAACGAAAGTCCAATGTTTGGCGAACTCATGCTTTCGCCCGGTAGCGGCGATATGGGCAGTGGTGGCTTGTACGGGATTTTAAAAAAAATAAAGAACCGCGAAAATAATAAAAAAACTCCTTCAAAACCCTATCTTGTCTTTTCTGTGAATGATGAGCAAATGAATTGGTTTGAGCCGGGAACTGATATCAATAGCGAATTTATCAAGCATCCAATCAGTACTAAATCTACTAAACAATCAGCAAAGGCAGATGGCAATTTTCGCTATTCGCACGGGCTTGGGATTGGAGACATTAACGGTGATGGTCGCAACGATGTCTTAATAAATACTGGCTATTGGGAAGCTCCGCTGGATCCGCGCGTCTCGACTAGTTGGAATTTTGTGAAGACTGATTTAGGCGAAGATTGTGCGCAGATGCAAGTCTACGATGTGAACAATGACGGCTTAAATGACGTCATCACTTCAGCCGCCCATAAAGTCGGAATCTGGTGGCACGAACAAAAAAAGGGAGTGAACGGGAAACCTGAATTTATCAAACATGAAATTGATAATTCGTTTACACAAACCCACGCGTTAATGCTTGCCGACATCAACGGCGACGGGCTGATGGATTTTGTGACAGGGAAAAGGTATTGGGCTCACGGCCCCACTGGCGACATTAATCCAAGCGATCCAGCGGTTGTGGTTTGGTTTGAATTACAGCGTGAAAAAGGCGGCGAAATAAAATGGATCAAACACGAAATTGATAACGATTCCGGTGTCGGTACGCAGTTTACAATTGCGGATATGAACGGCGATAAAATGCCGGATGTGATTACGTCGAATAAAAAAGGTGTGCACGTGTTTTTGCAAATCAAGTCATAATAAATTTCGAGACAAAATTTTTGAAGATCATTTTTTAACCCAGTCATTCGTGGCTGGGTTTTTTATAAATAAATTCAATTAAAATTATTTTAACTGCTGAGGCCAGTGAATCTAACAGCGTTCTGACATACAATGCGGTTTCAATACAAATTCACTTCACCATGAGGAAGCATGCAGATAGATCCCCCTTGGTTATTGCTTATTCTTGGGTTTTGGCTCTTTGCCGCACAAGCACAAGATACCTTCAAACTAACACCAGACAGTTTGCAAAATGGCAAATATGTCGAACTTGATAAGCTCGGATGGAAGTATTCACCGAACGCTGAGCCGCGCTTTGCTGATCCGCAGTTCGATGACAGCGCGTGGGAAACATTGAATTTCACAGCCATCACGCCTGATAACATTCCAAAGAACGGCTGGCGCGGCATTGGCTGGTTTCGGCTGCGATTGCGGGTTGATCCGACGCTGGCGAATCAGCCGTTAGCACTGGTGATGGTGCATTACGGCGCGTCTGAGATTTATCTGGATGGCAAACTCATCGAACGGTACGGGACGGTCGGAGCGACGCCGGAAAGCGAAGTGGAATACAACCCCAATACGGTGCCGCTCGCCGTTGTGCTGGACGGGCGCGGCGAGCATCTGATTGCCGTGCGGCATTCGTGCATGGTGATGCGCGATGCGACTTCGTGGCGGAGTCGCTGGCTGCACCGCCTCGCCGGCCAACAGCTTTTGAGAAACTATTCGAATCGTACGATTGAGTATGGCGCGGGCTTCAGCATCAAGCTGCAAGAATTGAATCAGGCGCAAGCCAACATTGATCGGCTGAGGTCGCCGGACGGGAGGGGCTTTGCGCTGTATGCCAGCGGTCTGGCCCTGGTCATCGGCCTATTACACCTGCTGATGTACTGGTTTTATCCAGACCAGCGCGCCAATCTTTTCTTCGGACTGTTTGCCTGTCTAGTGTTTGTCACATTCACCTCCCAGTATGCTGTGAATGTTGGGCATTACGGGGCGAGCGGGATATTGTTGCTGTCGGTGGTGAATAGTCTTTCCTTCCACTTATTTTTGGTGTCGCTGCTGGCCTTCTTTTATACGGTCTTTTTTAAGCGTCTGCCCAGGCTGTTCTGGCTCTGGCTCATTGCCGCTGTTTTATTTTTCTTCCTCGCGCAATACAACCTATTACAAACGGGCTATCGGAGTTTTATCGCGCTGGTGTTTGTTGAGGTGCTGCGCGTGGTGATTCTGTCCATCAGGAAGAAAGCAGACGGAGCCGGGGTTCTGGGGGGCGGCTTGCTGCTCTGCGGGATAATGCTCCTGATCCTCGGTTCCTATCAGTCAACCGGAGCAGTTGCGCCTTTAGTACTGCGGGTCATTGGCGTATTCACTCTGGTTCTTCCGCCTTCGATTTTTATGGCGCGCCGCTTCGCCCGCATGAACCTCGAACTTGAAGCGCAACTCGTACAAGTCAAACAACTCTCTGCCGACGCGCTGGAACACGAGAAAGTCAAAGCCGAAAACGACCGCCGCGCCGCTGAACTCGAAGAAGCCCATCAGTTGCAGGTTTCGATGCTGCCGAAGAAATTGCCCAACCTGCCGCATCTCGACATTGCCGCGTACATGAAACCCGCGTCAGAAGTCGGCGGCGATTATTACGACTTTCATTTGACCGAAGACGGCACGCTCACCGTTGTAGTGGGCGATGCGACGGGACACGGATTGAAGGCTGGCACGATGGTGGCTGCGGTGAAAAGTTTATTTGTTTCGCTGTCCTATCATCCCGACATTCCACACATCTTTCATCGCATCAGCCGCGTACTGAAAGAGATGAAATTGCGCGGACTGTTTATGGCGATGACGATGGTGAAAGTCAGAGGCAATCAAATGAGCGTGAGCATTGCCGGAATGCCTTCAATATTGATCTATCGCGCGTTGAGCGGTTGCGTAGAAGAGGTCGTGATGCGTGCATTGCCGCTCGGCGGAATGACAAAGTACCAATATCAGCAACAGGAATTGACGCTCGCGGTTGACGATGTTGTTGTGTTGATGAGCGATGGTTTGCCAGAGCGATTTAATTTGCAAAATGAGATGTTAGAGGAAGAAGCTGCCAAACAATATTTGGCTACTAATGCACAAGCTTCAGCGCAGGTACTTATCGAAGGTTTGGCAAAACTTGGCGATGAATGGGGCGGCTTGCGTCCGCAGGATGATGACGTGACATTTGTCGTGCTGAAGGTTCGATAACCAAATCGGCAGCGCAATCAAGATGTTTACTTTACACTTTGTTCATGAATTATCTCGCCCATCTTTATCTTTCTTCTGAATCGCCGCAAGCCTTAGTCGGTGCGATGCTCGGTGATTTTGTGAAGGGTTCGAAGAAGGATTCGTATCCGACAGACATTCGGCGCGGGATAGAATTACATCGAAGCATTGATACATTCACCGACGCGCACGAAATTGTTCGTGAATCGAAAAGATTATTTAGTACGGAACGCCGCAGGTTCGCGGGGATTTTGCTCGATATTTTTTTCGATCATTTTTTAGCGAAAAACTGGAACGAGTATCACGAACTGGAATTAAAAGATTTTACGAATCAGTCGTATCAAAATTTACAAATGCAATCCGAATGGCTAACGCCGGATTTGGCAAAAGTTGTTCCGATGATGAGCCGCGAAGATTGGTTGGGGAATTATCAGCGGATTGATTGGGTCGAATTTACGCTAATAAAATTAGCCAACCGAGTGCGGCGCGGGGAAATGATCGCGACCGGAATTGATGAACTTCGAGAAAATTACGAAGCGTTTGAAAGCAGTTTTGGCCAATTTTTTCCTGAATTAATTGCCTTCGTAGAAACAGAAAAATCATCCCAGCCTCTTGACGAACCTGGCTTTAGTCGTTAACATCACTAATTCGTTTTCACAAGCGGAGCAGTTCTTTCAGTTATGACCCGTTCGTCTAGCCCGGTCCAGGACATCGCCCTTTCACGGCGGTAACACGGGTTCAAATCCCGTACGGGTCGCCACTATCTTAAAGCGCTGAAATCAAATATGGTTTCAGCGCTTTTTGCATGGTAAGTAAATTTTTTTGATCTCAATCCAGTCTAAGACGTTATATGATATAGGTTGATGGATTATTTGGTTACGATTCGAGTAGGAGTCACGAGAAATGCGATTAGTTAGGACAGCAGTATATTTTACGATCTTTCTTCTTAGCGGTTTTAGTTTGGAGCTTCACGCAGCGAACGATGTATTAGTACCATTGCCTTTTGAAAATGGAACTTCAAAGACTGAATACCAGTGGATCAGCGACAGCTTTACAGTGATGATGGCAGATTTGCTTGATATGCCGGGATTGATTGTACTTTCTCCTGAAGAAGTTGCGGCGGCTTATGAAAAGGCGGGGTTGAGAAGCGGCGCTCCCATGACGAGAGCCAGTGAAATTAAACTTGCTGAAAACCTGCAAGCGAATCTCGCGCTGGTTGGCGCTTATGAAATCCTGGAAGATAAAACTACCAAAACGATTTCAATTACAGCTAAGCTGATTGATATACGCGAAGGGCGAGTGAAGCCTTATACGTTTAGTGGGCTGCTGAGCGATTTACAGGCGATGCAGGGAATTCTTGCGTGGAATATTTTATACGAACGCGATCCGGCCCTCCCTTATTCGCAGGATCAGTTGCGTCGTCGCGCTAAAATGGTTCCCCTTAAAGCCTATGAATTCTATGTCAAAGGAATGCAGGCTCCTGACCCGAAATCAGCCGAGATTTTTGTGAAGCGCGCCATTAAGGAATTTAATGAAGCCGAACCGGTCGGACATTACGCGCAGGCTTTATTTAAGCTTGGTTTAGTGAAATTCAAGAATAAGGAATATGCCGAAGCGGAGAAAAATTTTCGAGAGCTAATTAAGGACGATCCGTACTATTCTGAAGGCATGTTTTATCTGGGGTTGGCTGCAAATTATCTCAATCATTTCAATGATTCTTTGGAGGCTTTTGAAAAATTAGCGGTGACGCTGCCAATGGTTGAAGTCTTAAGCAACGCTGGAATAGCGGCTTTGGCAAAAGGTGACTTACCACGCGCGATCACGCATCTGCAACGTGCCTCCCTCTCGGCGCAAAATGATAGTACGATCAGATTTAATCACGGGTATGCGCTTTGGAAAAACAAGAATTTCGATGCTGCGGTGGCAGAATTTAAGGCAGCCGTCATGGTGAATCCGAAGGACGGTGAAGCGCAGTATTTACTCGCTAAAAGCCTGAAGGCATCGGGTCGTGAACAGGAATCAACGTTAGCTGATCAGGAGGCGCGTAAGTACCTGCCTAACTATGCTAAATGGGAAGTGTTGCCAGACGCGGAAAAGCTGACCAAAATTCCAAACTTGACGAGGTTGAAAGCTGATTTTAATCTAACTACATTTTATAAGTTGATACGCAAACAATTGACGAATCCGGGGACTCCGACGGCGCAATCCCGTCAGGCGATTCAAAGTCTTGAGCAAGCACGGTTGTTAATCAATGAGAAAAAAGATGTGGAGGCGCTGACGCAATTACAGAATGCTATTAACAACGACCCAACTTTAGCTGAAGCGCACTATTTGCGAGGTCGAATATTTCAGCGTCGCAATGAGCTTGAGACCGCTTTAAGTTCATTATCTGCTGCGATTTATTGGAATCCGAGGTTGGTTGGAGCGCACGTTGCGTTAGGTCAATTATATTTAATTCGGAATGATCACGCCCGGGCGCTTTCGCATAGTAAATTAGCGACAGAAATTGATCCGGTGGATCGTGAAGCGATTAATTTAAAAAGACAGGTTGAGGCAAATAAATAAAGCTATCCAGCGTTTTAGTCGAACTCTGCATCTAATGCCGCGAGGAATAATTGTAATTATTCGCAAGCGTACGGAGAGTAAGATGAAAAATAACGAATCAGAAGAGCTGAAATTATTACCTGAAAATTCGTGGTTAACCCCTAATATTCGACGTGTCGGTGCCGGACTGCTGGTTTCAGCCGCAGTTCATTTAATTGGCTACGCTGTTTTGACCGTAGTCCCGATTGCGCGGCTGGCATTAGGTTTTCAGGACATTAAATTTACTGATACAGAATATAATCGCGCAATTCTTATTGATTTTTCCAAGCCACTAAAATATCCGGGAAACTATTCAGGATTCGCTGCCCCTGCCAAGGCAGTTGATTTAGAGAAAATTAAAAAAACTGAACTGCAACGTCAGAAGGCTCTAAAAAAGGTCAAAGAAAAAGAGGTAGAACGGATCGAAAAAGAAGCACAGCAGGAAGCGCAACGTCGAGTTAAAGCTGAGATGATTGCCAAGAGTAATCCGTCTAAAACAGAAGAGCCAAAAAAACAAGAATCGAACATTCCACCGAAGACCTCCGCCACTACGTTTAAGCCTATCAACACTCGTCCGATTCGGGATCAGATTCAACGATTATATGAATTACAGCAGGAAGGAAATTTAGTGTTTGACGAGAAGCGGCTGCGGGTTGGCGTTTCAGGGGATGTTCAGGCAGATGGTTCAATTAAAAACGAAAAGGTAGCCATCAAGTCTGGCAACCCACAAATTGATCGCGCTGCGCTTGCAATCATTAAAGCTCTCAGTGAAAGCAATGCCTTGGGGCCGCTGGCGCGTTTGACTTCATTGACAATTATTTTGGATGTAAATGAACAACGCGCACAATTGACGGCCACAGGTTTTGCAAAATCTTCGGAAGAGGTTTCTCAGCTACAATTTCTGGCTTGGAGCGGATTGAAATTAGCGCGCAATAAAAAAGATCGTGATTCAGCTTCGATGCTTTTGCTAAATAATATTCAAGTTTCCCAAACAGGGAATCGGTTACAGGCAACGATTACTGTCCCACGTCAGTTAGCGGTTGAAACCGTCGCGAAAACACTCTCTAAAAATTAAAAATGCGAGCTGAAACATTAATGTTTCAGCTCGCAAATTATCGAAAGGAACTATCAGGTTTACTGTATAGTAATTCCTGATCGCAGTTTGGCCTGTTTGCCATCTGGTGCGATAACGATGACATCTCGTGTGCCTTGCCCTGCGGAAGACAAGACGCTGATACGAGCCGTCAAACTTGATTCAGAAGAGGCGAATGGCAAGTCCACGTTGATTCCTGTGCCAAGATAGATTCGAGTGCCACGAGAGAATCCTGCGCCTCGAACTGTAATCGTATAGCTACGACCCCTTTGCAATCTAGGCGTATCAACAGATTTGACACTCAAAGGACGTGGAAGTATTTGCACAATTGCCGGAGCCGTAAGGCTGATGCCACCTCTGCCATCTGAGACTTTAAGAATGACAGTATAAGTGCCAACCGGGAGCTTGGTTTCTGCCAGTACTCCTTGCGCCAGCAATTGATCGTTGAGATACCACTCAAAGCTCAAGCTGTCTACGTCAGAATCAGTTGACAGTGATCCATCAAGTTGTAGCAAGGCGCCTTCTTCGTCAGTTGATTCAATGGTCGCCGGTAACGCAGTCATTCTGGCAACAGGAGCGTGATTTCCACGTCCACCACCAATACCCGTTGTACCGCCGCCTGTGCCTCCTGTTCCACCGCCAGTGCCACTACCAATTCCGCCGCCACCAGTGGTTGGTGGCGCAACGTACACCGTATTCGGAATGTTACTTACTGCAATGACAAAAGATACTGTCGTAAACGCTTGACGTTTATTATCACTGACAACAATTCTGAAATTGTTTGCTGGCGCATTCTCTGGCAGTGGGCCAATGAAGAGAACTGCGCGTTTAGCTACTGGATCAGGAGAACCAATCACTATGTTGGCAGTTGTTGGGCCACTGAGACGGAAGAAGACAGAATCTCCTTCGTCATCCTGTGCTTGCAGTACGATCCGACGCACCTCGCCTGGTCTGACGTATTGGTCTTCAATATTTGGCAGGAACGGCGCTGTGCTTGCGGCCTCACCACCTGTTTGGGGAGCAGGGCTGCCAGCGTTAACAGTCACGTCCATTGAGGCAGTAGAACGATTGCCTGCCGCATCTCTGGCTGTGAAAATTACTGTGCTGGTTCCGAGCGGGAAAGAACTTCCGGAAGCTCGGCTTGAAGTTACACTTACGGCTCCATCTTTGGCATCAAAGGCGACAGGTAAGGGGAACGTGACTACCGCGCTTGAACCACCGTTGGAAATTTCAATCGCGGAAGGAACGCGGCTGATGACAGGAGCGGTCGTATCTTTGATTTCGATTCCCAGAATGTAAGGATCACTAAATTCGCCGCTGGTGTCAGTGGCAACCAACCTGATTTCATGGTAGCCAATACTCATTGGGTAATCTAACACTTCAGCCGTTGAAATTAATTTGTCTCGATCGAACCACTGATACGTTAAGGTATCTTCCGGATCAAGATCAGAAGAGAAACGCGCATCAAGTCGAACAATTGTTCCAATGGCATTACGAGCTTCAATAACTGGTTCAATAGGCACTGCTTCGGCAATCGGACTATGGTTTCCAGGGTTGCCTGCTGGAGACTTGATCGTATATGAGTCCGTAAAAGTCAGGATGTGAAAGTTGAGCTGCCCGGATAATCCACCAGTCCAACCAGATGTCTGATTAAACGTGATTCCACTGGAAGCCAGATTGTTCATAACTGCCAGCATTGGCGATGTCAGAGGTAACTTTATCCAACCAGCATTTTGCTGAACCGCCGTCGCAGGCATCGTTGGAGTAAATCGAAGATTTCTGAGGTCTCCAAGTTTAAATTCGGCAGGCCCAATTAATCCGCCGAAGGAATTACCACTATCATCATAGACCGCTACCGATCCTGAACCGCGTGAGCTGGGTGGTTCAAGCAGAGAATTGGTGAGCCGTGAATAATAGAGATAGGAATTGTTAAAGACCTGGTTTGGCAATCCACTGATCGCGAGATTTGCAGGGAGCCGATCATAGTCCGTATCATCAAAAATCAAATCAGTTTCTTTAATATTGGTGGCGCTGCGAAGCACTGCGCCCTGAATATTTTTAGCAATTGACATCGCACTGTAATAGGTTGAAGCATTTGCTGTATCGGTGATAACGCTACTTCCAATCAAATAATTGAAGCTAATCGGTTGGGCACCGGAATTAATTGCCACTGCCATCACCCATCCCCTTGAATGGAATGCGACTTCGCTGGCATTAACCGTGATCGCCTGGTTGGGTTCAATCGTCACGATTTTTTCAAAAAATTCAGGTGTTGGAAGAGTTGCCGCAAAGAAAAGGCGAACACGCGCTTTTTGTGCAGGATGTGTATTCGTCAAATTAATTTGAGTCGAACCCTGTGAACCACTTAGGTAACGTGAATAATAGAGAATACTGCCGGCTTTTGATTCACTCATCCCGCTGCCAATCGCATTGGCTTGATCTTCACCGGGAAATTCAGGAGCGGCAGGAATGCTGGGAATTACTTGTGAAATCTTGATTCGATGGGAATACAGCCAGTCAAGCACCGGCATCACCAGCGCTCCACTTTTAGCTTTACCATTATTGTTGCTGAAGGAAACGCCCAGCACGGGAACATCAACAATGCGTCTTGCATCAGTCCGATCAACTGCATTGAATCTGGCCCAGCCATTATTGCCGGATTTGATATAATTAAAGATTGGTTGATCAATCCAAAGGTCAGAGGCGCTGCTGATTAATCCACAATTGAAAGTGTCAATTTCGCTGACGCTTTCTTTCCCGGTCTGATCAAAAATGCTCGCATATAGTCTCGCATTCACGCCAGCTGAAGTGTTGGTCATATCACTGGGAGGTGAATACAAGGCAATGTTAGCATCAATCGATTGTAAGTTATCAATCGCGACGACCTGCGGAAGGCGATCATACTGCACCCCATCAAATGACATCATGAAATTTGGGTTTTCGAAAGCCGCTGAACCTGCCGTTCTTTTAGCAACCGAAAGCGCGTTATAGCTGCCCTCGAATCCCTGCTCATCTTTCACGGAGGCTTCGCCGATTAACCAGTTAAATTGATAAGGCGCTCCGGTTGGCGTCACCGCGACAGCCATAATAAATCCAGTACTGTCAGGGAATTCTTTGCTGGCGAGGACTGTTCGCGACTGGTTCGGAGCCAGGTTGATAAAACTGTCCGAAATTTGACACTCGTGCACTGCCATCAGGCGAACTGTTGCGCCGTTCGCAGGATTTGTATTTGTCAAAGTTATCAGGGTATTGACCTTCTCAGCCTGCGAAGTGTCACTGGTATACTTGTGAAAAAACAAGACAGATCCAGCTTTATTTCCACTAGCAAGGCTTTTCCCCGTCGGTCTGGTTGTCTGAGCTAAACTGTCAATAGCTCCCAACCAGCCAATTGCCAGGGTAAATAGTAAAGACAGATGTAATGAGATTGAGGAAACTCCTCTTGATGTGCGATATGTAGATGAGAAAAAATGCCTGAATTGCATAAACAAACTCCCTGATAGCTGAACGTGAGGTACGATGGCAGGCAGTGGGGACGGAAGAAAGCCTGATGACATCGCAAGTGTTGTAGGCGATATTCACTCGCTTTTCATTGCGGAAAGCAGAAGGAGCCAAATCCCTTCAACGCAAGGAAAGTCACCTAAATTCCCAGTGATTGCACCTAGTGAGTGCGTATAAATATATGATTAATTGGTTGTATAATTTACAACTTTTAATTTTTCCGTCGGCGTAAAACGGAATTTATTATTTCTCTGAAATCAGAATGCGCGTGAACCATTGTGAGAGCCCATCCAGATTTTTTTTGAGATAATTTCAGCGGAATAATAACACAGCAATAATTAGATTAGCAAGATTTGTTTTTAACCAATCGTATCGCCTCAGTGAAAAGTTGAAGGAAGGAGTCATTGGACATTTGTAGGAGAAGTGAAATATCAAGCAGAAAAAAGCAAAGAGTATGGGGGCAACCT
>JAYTCQ010000062.1:0-9318 GCA_043736395.1 Blastocatellia bacterium
GAAGTCACGAAAAAAATCCTTTCTGGTAACGCTCGACGTGTTTTAAAAATCTAATTAATTATGAAAAAGTATTTCTGCCTCGTTCTGTTCATTTGTTTATTTTCATTGCCATTATCGGCGAAAGGGCTTCGCGCTGGACTCGCTAAAGTTATCATCACTCCGCCCAAGCCAATTATGATGGCGGGTTATGCCGCACGCACGAAACCTTCCGAATCGAAATATCACGACATCTACGCGAAAGCTTTAATCATTGCCGATGACAATGATAATGGCACGAATCGGATGGTGCTGATTACTACGGATATTCTTGGATATTCGCGTGAACTTGCGGAGATGGTGGCGGATACTGCGAAACAAAAATATGGCATCTCGCGTGAGCAAATCATGTTCAATGCATCGCACACGCATACCGGCCCGATCATCCGTCAAAATCTGGTCGGCGCGATGCAAGTGGACGCGGAACAGGCTACGATCATTCATGAGTATGCACAGTTTTTGCACGACCGAATTATCTGGGTGATCGGACAGGCGATGAAGGATTTGTCTTCCGCAAAAATTTCAATGGGACACGGCGTCGGAAATTTTGCCGTCAATCGTCGTGAAAAAAATGAATCTGGCAATATCGTCATCGGAGTCAATAAAAACGGGGTCGTAGATCAAGACGTACCCGTTTTATTAATTGAAACGCAGCGCGAAAAATTGCGCGGAATCGTGTTCGGCTATGCTTGTCACAATACGACTTTGACTGCGCAGTTTTATCAGATAAGCGGCGACTATGCAGGATTCGCGCAACAGGAAATTGAAACGAAACATCCAGGTACGATTGCGATGTTTGTGATGGGATGCGGCGCGGATGTGAATCCGAATCCTCGCAGTTCGCTGGAAATTGCGCTGCAGCATGGCAGCTCTTTAGCTTCCATTGTGGATCAGATAATTGACGGCAAAATGAATTCGATCAAAGGCGATGTGAAAGTGAAATTTGATCGTGTGATGTTGCCTTTTGGTGCGATGCCGACGAAAGAAGCTTTAGAAGCACAGCTGAAAGATCAGAATATTTACAAGAAAAAACAAGCAGATCGAATGCTGGGTCGCTTGATGCGTGATGGTAAATTACCTTCGGAATATGCATATCCGATTCAGGTTTTTCAGATCGGCGATGACTTCACCTTAATTGGTTTAGGCGGCGAAGTTGTCACCGATTATGCGTTGCGATTAAAAAAAGAATTAGGCACGAAAGGCCTATGGATAGCGGGTTATTCGAATGATGTGATGGCGTATATTCCTTCGGCGCGGATGTTCGCAGAAGGCGGCTACGAAGTCGTAGAATCAATGATTTATTACGATCAACCAACTTCGTGGAAGCCGGAAATTGAAGAGATAATCATCAATAAAACAATTGAAATGGCACGAAAGAAATAGTTGAATTCACGCGGAGCGTTTGGAGTGCGACGGCTCGGCGTCGCTTTGGTATTCTTGACATCGCTGTAGATTTGCAGTGAACGCCTCTACCAAAGCGATGACAAGGCACCGCACTCCATACGCTCCGCGTTAACTAATAATATTGAAAGGGCAAAAAATGAGTGATCTAAGAATCGGAATTGTCGGTCTCGGCTGGGTTGCCGGGGCGCACATTGAAACCTTCAAAAACGTCAAGGGAGCGAAAGTCACGGCAGTGTGTTCGCGACGCGAACTTGATCCGGCTGAGCTGGAAAAACAGTACGGAATGCCGCTCAAGGTGTACAACGATTATTCCGAAATGTTGAAAGACCCGAACATTGATGTGATTGATATTTGCACGCCGCACCCGCAGCATCCCGCGCAGGCAATTGCAGCGGCGCAGGCTGGCAAACACCTCATCATCGAAAAACCGCTCGCGCTCGATTACAAAGATTTATTGAAGATGCGCGACGCGATTAAGAAAGCTGGAGTTAACACTTGCGTCTGTTTTGAAGTTCGTTACAGCGCACATTTTGGCGTCATCAATTCTGTCATTCAGGAAGGCCTGCTCGGTACGTTGCATTACGGCGAAATTGATTATTATCACGGCATCGGCCCGTGGTACGGACAATTCCCCTGGAACATCAAAAAAGATATGGGTGGCAGCAGCTTGTTAACCGCAGGTTGTCACGCGCTGGATGCTCTACTGATGTGTATGGATGACGAAGTCGAAGAGGTTGTCAGCTACAGCAACCGCAGTAAGAGCAAGATTTTTAAGCCTTATGAATACGACACGACTTCAGTGACGATGCTGAAATTCAAGAGCGGAAAAATCGGTAAGACGGCTTCGGTTACAGATTGTTTGCAACCATATTATTTCCATATTCACTTAGTTGGCAGCGAAGGCAGCTTGCTCGACAATAAATTTCATTCGCAAAAATTGAAGACGAATAAAAATAAATGGAGCCAGCTGGAAACTTCGTTGATTGATTCCGGTGATGTCTCCGATCATCCCTACCAACCGCAATTCCAGGCGTTCGTGGATTCGACAAAAGCTAAAAAGAAAATGCCGTTGACGGATTTCGATACTGCTTTTGAAACGCATCGCGTAGTCTTCGCGGCAGATCGTTCTGCGGCGACTGGTAAGCCTGTAAAAATGTCGGAAATGAAAAAATAATTTATGGAAAACAAAAAAACTCTTAGAAGAGAATTTCTGAAAAATTCAGCAGCAACAGCTACTGGAATTTCCGCTACTACAATTTTATCCAAACCTGCAAAAGCCGCTTCATCCCGAATCAAATTTGCAGTGATCGGATTGAATCACGGTCATATCATCGGACAAACCAGAGCCGTGCAGCGCGGCGGCGGAGAACTGGTTTCTTTCTTCGCCAAAGAGCCGGATTTGATCGCGGGATTTCAGAAGCAATTTCCTGACGCCAAGCTCGCTAAAAGCGAAGCCGAAATCCTTGAAGATAAATCTATTCAATTGGTAGTGAGCGCTTCTATCCCCAACGAACGAGCGGCTCTCGGCGTTCGCGTGATGAAGCACGGCAAAGATTTTATGTCTGACAAACCGGGCATCACCTCGCTGGCGCAATTAGCCGAAGTTCGCAGGGTACAGGCGCAAACCAAGCGAATTTATTCGATCCTTTACAGCGAACGTTTGGAAAATCCTGCGACCATCAAGGCGGGAGAATTGATCAAAGCCGGAGCCATCGGAAAAGTCGTGCAAACTGTTGGACTCGGCCCGCATCAAGTCAGGCCCGCGACACGACCCGAATGGTTTTGGGACACGAAATATTATGGCGGAATCATCACTGACATTGCTTCGCACCAGTTCGATCAATTTTTGTTTTTCACGAATTCCACGCAAGCGGAAATCATAGCCGCGCAGGTGCGCAATGTGAATCATCCGAAGACTCCGAATTTTGAAGATTTCGGCGATGTGATGCTGCGCGGGAACGGCGGCACGGGATACATTCGTGTGGATTGGTTTACGCCCGAAGGATTGGGAACGTGGGGCGATGGACGTCTGACGGTGATCGGTACGGAAGGTTTCATCGAGATTCGCAAGAACATTGATATTAACATTCGCAAGGGCGGGAATAATCTATATCTCGTGAATCAGAAGGAAACGAAGTACATGGATTGCAGCCAGGATGCGACGCCGTATGGCACACAATTGGTGGACGATATTTTGAATCGGACAGAGACGGCAATGCCTCAGGCGCATTGTTTTCTAGCGACAGAATTAGCGCTAAAGGCACAGAAACTGGCTGTAAAAGGTTAAGTTCTGAGTAAACGCTTTAGGGTGCCGCTTCACGCTTAAGCGTGTACTCAAAAAAACTTTATTACTGTGCGAGTTTCTTTCTGGTGAATGGTTTTGCGAATGCGGCGGGTGGATTATGCGCGGTTACCTGCGAAGCTTTCAAATACATTTCTTTCGCTTTATCCGCCTGACCCAGTTTTTCGTAAGTTTGCCCGAGTAAGCATTGAATGAAAGCATCGTCCTGTCTGGCTTTCATTAATTCTGTCAAAGCAGTTTTGTAATCTTTCCCGTAAAACGCGACATAGCCCGTCAAATATGGATAAAAGATGGCTTGCGCTTTTGCCGTTTCAGGATTCTTGTCGAGAATATCTTTAGCGGCGGCAACGTGTTTTTGCGCTTTCGCTTTTTGACCGCGACGAGCTGCGAGACGTGCTAACGCATGTTCGGTTCGGAAGTCCCAAAGCCCGACGCGATCAGGTTTGATGTTGGGTTCCTGGATGCCAAATTTTTTGCCGAGCAAGTAATATTTTTCGGCAGTATTCAAATCGCCAGAATCAATGCAAACGCGTGCGGCTTCGTTATACATTTCGCCCTGCTGATAAAAATCTTTTTTCGTGACCCAGTAATCAAATACCATTTGCTCGTATTTGACAGTATTTTTGCAATCGCCATCGAAGCCGTATGACATTGCCATTTGGCGTTGCGCATTGGCTTTGGCTTGCTCGCTCGGGGCGGCTTCGATAGCGCGAGCAAAGAATTTTCTGGCTTCGATGCCGTTGCCTTTAAGGTCAAGCGCGACGCCGGAAGCGTTCAGTGCAGCCATTGATTTCGGGTCTTTGTCGAGTTCGGCCTGATAGATTGCGAGGGCTTCATCGAATTTTCCTTCACGCAACAGCGGTTGCGCTTTGCGAATGAATTCCGGTTGTTGCACTCCTCCCGATTGAGCGTTGATAGCATTCGTGGCGCAGAAAATAAACGCTACAACGACGGTTGCGGCAAAAAATTGTAGGGTCTTCATAGACGTAAAGTAGCAGAGAATTCTTTTGAGTTAAAGGGTCAGTACCACCTGCCGTAGCGGGTGGTGTGAGCAGTTGCCACCCGCTACGGCAGGTGGTACTGACGCGTTGTCGAAGTCGGTTTTCACCTTCCAAAAGATTGTTGGACATCAAATCACATGAAACATTTATTCAAATTAATCCTGATCATTATCATTTCAATCACTTGTCTTGCGCAAAATGCTCCAGCCCCTTACGGCGTACTGCCCTCCGAACGACAACTTCGTTGGCACGAAATGGAAATGTACGGGTTGATTCATTTCGGGCTGAACACCTATCAGGATAAAGAGTGGGGCTACGGCGATGCTGATCCGAAACTCTTTAATCCTGAACAATTCGACGCCGAACAAATTGTCAAAGCCGCCAAAGCGGGCGGATTGAGAGGCTTGATTTTAGTTGCCAAACATCACGATGGATTTTGTTTGTGGCCTACGAAAACAACGGAATACAACATTTTAAAAAGTCCATTTCGTGGCGGCAACGGCGATATGGTGCGCGAATTCGAAGCGGCTTGTCGCAAGCACGGATTGAAATTTGGATTATATAATTCGCCGTGGGATCGTAATGCCAAAACGTACGGAAGCCCTGAATACATTGATCTGTATCGCGCGCAGTGGAAAGAACTCTACACCAATTACGGTGAACTTTTTGCTTCGTGGCACGACGGAGCGAATGGCGGCGATGGGTATTATGGAGGCGCAAAAGAAACGCGAAAAATTGATCGGACAACGTATTACGGCTGGAATAATTTCTGGTCGGATTTTACCCGAAAGCTGCAACCGAACGCCGTTATTTTCAGTGACATCGGACTCGATATTCGCTGGGTCGGCAATGAAAAAGGCTTTGCGAATGAAACGCATTGGGCAACGTTCACACCTATGGGACCAAAAGGCGAAGCGAATCCCGGCCCCGGATTTGCCAACGATCACGAATCTCAAACCGGTCATCGCGATGGGAAATATTGGATTCCAGCCGAATGTGATGTACCGCTCAGACCGGGCTGGTTTTATCACAACAATCAGGATGAAAAGGTGAAGACTCCGGTGCAGTTGCTGGATATTTATTTTAAAAGTGTCGGACGCGGAGCCGATTTGGATTTGGGATTGGCTCCTGATCAGCGCGGATTATTACACGAAAATGATGTAAAATCTTTGACAGAATTCGGTACAATTTTAAGTCAGACGTTTTCGGTGAACTTCGCCGCAGGTGCGAAAATAAAGGCTTCGAACGTTCGAGGCAGAGAATTCGCTCCGAAAAATTTGCTTGACGCAGATCGCTATTCTTACTGGGCGACCGATGATAAAGTTACGACTCCTGAAATAATTTTTACGCTGAAAACTGCTGCGAGCTTCAATGTGATTCGCTTGCGTGAAAATATCAAATTAGGTCAGCGCGTCGAAGCTTTCGCGGTGGATGCGATGCAAGATGGAAGCTGGAAAGAAATTGCCAGCGCCACCAGCATCGGCGCAAATCGCTTGATAAAAATGCCTGAAAAAATCACGACGAATCAAGTGCGAATTAGAATTACGAAATCTCCGGTTAGCATCGCGCTGAGTGATTTTGGATTATTTTTGATGGAAGTACGATAGGCGTCCCCGCCTGTCGTTGCGTACATTAAAAATCCAGTACGAAGCACTCGACAATTGCGACAGGCGGGGACGCCTATCGTACACATTTATGAACAACGAAAAATCACGCTTGCTCTCACTTGATGTTTTTCGCGGTATCACCGTCGCCGCAATGGTCTTAGTCAACAACGCTGGAAGCAGCTCGGCATACGCTCCACTCGAACACGCGAAATGGGATGGCTGGACGCCAACCGATTTAATCTTTCCCTTCTTCGTCTTCATCGTTGGCGTAGCGATTCCGTTAGCCTTTCAACGACGCGTCGAAGCAGGCGGAACACAAACTGATCTCGAATGGAAAATTCTGAAACGTAGTTTATTGATTTTTTTTATTAGTTTATTCGTGCTTCATGCATTCCCCTACACGCTCGAAAAACTTGGGCGGATTCGCATCCCCGGAGTTCTGCAACGCATCGCGCTATGTTATTTTTTTGCTTCCCTAATCTTCATCAAAACGAAGCCGCGCACGCAATGGATGATCGCCGGAGGGCTGTTATTATTGTATTGGGGGATTATGAAGCTAATTCCTGCACCGGGATTTTCCGCCGGGGATTTAAGTATGGAAGGCAATCTCGCTGCGTGGATGGATCGCACGTTAATGCCCGGACATATTTACCTTCCGCAATACGATCCCGAAGGATTCTTTAGTACGATGCCCGCCATTTCAACCTGCCTCGCCGGAGTGTTCACTGGACGCTGGTTGCAGACCAATCGTGAACCTATAGAGAAAGCCGCAGGGATGTTCGGAGCCGGTGCGCTTTGCATCATCATCGGCTATATTTGGGACTGGGTTTTCCCGATCAACAAAGCGTTGTGGACAAGTTCGTACGTGATGTTCAGCGCAGGAATGGCGCTGCAATTATTGGCGTTGTGTTACTGGTCAATTGATATTAACGGCTATAAAAAATGGACGAAGCCATTCGTGATTTTCGGCGTCAATGCGCTTGCATTATTTGTATTTTCAGGATTGCTGGCACGAATTTTCAGCATCATCAGCATCCCGAAAATTGATGGTTCAAACGGGAATTTCCAGACGTGGTTGTACCAACATTTATTTGCGAGCTGGTTGACACAGATCAATGCTTCGCTTGGGTACGCACTGTGTTATGTTCTGTTGTGGTTGGGGCTGATGACGATTCTTTATCGGCGCAAAATATTTATTAAAGTATAAAAAGTGTATCGTAAACGTCTCGTTTGCGATTCCGAATGAGCTACAAACGGGACGTTTGTAGTACGCTTTTTTCGATTAATCTACAGCAATGTTTTGCTTAGGTTGATCCTATTGTGTTTTAGCGATTTAGATCACGGACAACATTTTTTTCTAATAGCGCAGCTGTTCACGGCTGGGAGGAGTGGTAGGAAATTACGCAGCCCGATTTATCGAGATTGCAAGGGCTTAAACCAAGAAACAAGGACGCTAAAGCGCACTGAATTTGTGTCTTTTTCGCTTCCCAGCCGTGAACGGCTGGGCTAATAGAAAAGTTATTTTCGTCGTTGCACGCTGCTTTTTTCGCTCATCTTCGTCTCAATTTCTTATGCGAAGTTTTAAGATTTTCATTTTAGTTTTACTACTCACAGTCGCGGTTACTTCCCTCGCGCAAACCAATAAATCCACTATCCGCGAATTCAAAAAAGTTTTCAAAACATACCCGTATTCCGATCCCAATCCGATCCCGACAATGGGCAAGATTTATCCTTATTATCGCTTCGACGGATTCACCGATACGCCCGTAGATAAAGAATGGAAAGTCATTGAACTCGAAAATGATTTTATCAAAGTCATGATCATGCCGGAGATCGGCGGCAAGATTTGGACAGCGATTGAGAAGTCCACCGGCAAGGCATTCATCTACAATAACGAAGTCGTGAAATTTCGTGATGTGGCGATGCGCGGGCCGTGGACGAGCGGCGGCATCGAAGCGAATTACGGCATCATCGGACACACTCCTGCCGTTGCTTCTCCGGTAGATTATTTGACGCGTGAAAATTCCGACGGAAGCGTTAGTTGTTTTATTGGCGTACTGGATTTGCTCACGCGTACACCGTGGCGGCTCGAAATAAATTTGCCCAAAGATAAGGCCTATTTCACGACGACTTCGTTCTGGTATAACGCGACGCCGATTGAGCAGCCTTACTACACGTGGATGAATGTTGGGCTGAAAGCGAAAGGGAATTTGCAATTCATTTATCCCGGCACGCATTACATCGGACACGACGGCGAATATTTTGATTGGCCTGAACATCGTCCTTCCGGCAAAGATATTTCGTACTACGAAAATAATAATTTCGGTGGCTACAAGTCGTATCACGTCGTTGGGAAATACACTGATTTTTTTGGCGCGTATTGGCACGACGAAGATTTTGGGATGGGCAGATATTCTTCGCACGATGACAAAGCCGGAAAGAAAATCTGGATTTGGGGACTATCGCAGCAGGGAATGATTTGGGAAAAATTGTTGACGGATAACGATGGACAATACGTCGAAGTGCAATCAGGAAGGCTTTTTAATCAAGCTGCGGAACGTAGCACTTTCACTCCATTCAAGCATCGCGGCTTCGCGCCTTATCAATCAGACACGTGGACGGAATATTGGTTTCCGGTCAAAAATACGAAAGGATTTGTGAAAGCAAATCCATACGGCGCATTGAATGTGATTGATAAGGATTCGGAAGTGACGATTTATTTTTCAGCCCTGCAAGCGATTAACGACAAGCTGGAAGTCTTCGACGGAGTGACGAAAATTTATGAAAAACAACTGGTGCTGAAGCCGATGCAAAACTACGCCGAAACACTGATGGTCAAAGTGAATTCCCATGATTTACGCATCACGTTGGGCGGCAACAAACTGGAACATCACACCGGAAAACACGAGGCAGAATTAGCGCGTCCGCTGGAGATGCCAAAAGATTTTGATTGGAATTCGGTCTATGG
>JAYTCQ010000063.1:0-3062 GCA_043736395.1 Blastocatellia bacterium
ATAAAAATCACAAAAATCTTTGTCCGTCGTCGAAGCGAATTCGCGTCCACATTCGCGACAATAAAAAATCACTTGTTTAGGAATCGGTGTCACCCCAACCAGCTGGGCAACTCCCATCCAAAAACCGTAGATGCGTTGAATACCTACTTTTGGGTGGTCAATGGAATGACCACAATTGCAAAGGTCTTTAATAACGTCAACCGGGAAAATTCCTTCTTGGTTCATAAAAATTTAGATGTCGTGGGTTCGGCTATGGTTGCGCTATGTTGACGGCTTATCCAATTCAAACGCCTGATGAATTGCCAGCACAGCTTTCGCCGCGTCTTTCTCCGTCACGATCAACGAAATATTCACTTCCGACGAACCTTGCGAGATCGCGATGACATTGATTTCATTGGCTCCCATTGCGCCGAAGACTTTGGCGGAGACTCCGGTTGTACCTTTCATTTTATCTCCAACCACCGCCACAATCGCGATGGAATCGTCGGCAGAAATATCTTCGATGTGACCTTGCATCAAATCTACTTGCAGGGTTTCTCGCAGAGCTTTGACGACGCGATCTGCTTCATTGGAATTCACGACAAAGCAAATATTATTTTCTGATGAAGCCTGCATGATCATCAAAATATTCGCTTTTTCTTTGGCTACTGCATCGAACGTTTTCGCCGCAATTCCGGGGATTCCCTGCATTCCTTTGCCGCTGATTGAAATCAAACAAACATTGCGAATCGAAGTCACTGCTTTGACGCCGCGCGATGACGGACGCCCTTCGACGCTCACTCGCGTACCCGGATGCGTCGGGTTAAATGTATTCAGAATTCGTACCGGAATGCTTTGTTTATACGCTGGCAAAATTGTTTTGTAGTGCAAAACCTTCGCGCCGTAATACGCCATCTCGGCGGCTTCGCTGTAGCTGATTTCTGAGAGCGTTCTGGCTTCAGGAACTTCCGAAGGATTCGCGGTCATCACGCCATTCACATCCGTCCAAATCCAAACTTCATCTGCATCAAGAACTGCGCCCAAAATCGAAGCGGAATAATCTGAGCCACCGCGTCCAAGTGTCGTCGTCACGCCTTCTTCATTGGCTCCGATGAATCCGGTAATCACCGGAATATTTCCCGCATTGAGCAGCGGCAATAAAATTTCTCTGGCTTTGATCCTCGTCTTTTCCATCAACGGTTCGGCCTGTCCAAATTGGTCGTTCGTGACGATCAACGTATTCGCTTCGATGGAACAAGACGGATTTCCCTGTGAAGCAATCGCCCCCGCAAGCAAAGGCGCGCACAACATTTCACCGAGTCCGGAAATTGCATCCAGCGTGCGCGGGCTGAGTTCGTGAATCATCGAAAGACCTTTGCACAGCGTCTCAAAACGTTCAATGTGCGCCCACATAATATTTAGCGCATCACGCCGCTGAGTTGCGTCTTTGATCAATAAATGTGCGGCATTGCGATGCGGTTCATACAATTCATCGCGGACGGAAACGTGCCAATGCCCTTTCACAGCATTTTCTGCGGCGGCGATTAATTTATTGGTAACGCCGCTCATCGCCGAAGTGACTACGACGACCTGATGACCTTCGTTGGAAGATTTGAGTACAAGCTTAGCGGCTTCGGCGATGCGTTCTGCTGTGCCGACTGAGGTTCCGCCGAATTTCATGACGATTAACATAGGGTAGGTTAAAATTTCAATTCTTACGACGAAGATTTGACACCATACTGCTACAGAGTGCCAATCCAATAAAGCCTAAATCGAGAATGATAAGCATCAAGGCAATTCTAAAAAAGAATGTATTTTGAAAATAAAGTGGAGCAGTAAAAATTAATGTAATCGTAGCAACAAATGGCATTGTAGAAACACCACGTTCACGAACTTTCCCACGCATCTTCAGATTGTAGTTGCTCAACATCAGCATAATAGGAAAGAAGGCACACATCGCCGCAAATAACTGTGCAATTACAACAACACTCCATCTTAAATACTGCATAGATTATTTTTCAAAGCAGACCTTTTGCGACCAACAATTCTGCATTTAAGATTGCCGCACCTGCTGCACCGCGTACGGTATTGTGACTCACCAGCGTAAATTTAAAATCGAAAATCGTATCTTTAGAAATTCTACCGATCACAGTTGCCATTCCGTGTTGCGCATCCC
Organism: Blastocatellia bacterium; assembly: GCA_043736395.1. Taxonomy (GTDB): domain Bacteria; phylum Acidobacteriota; class Blastocatellia; order RBC074; family RBC074; genus JAFDVL01. The sequence goes on from JAYTCQ010000063.1 coordinate 2,156, forward strand.
GATCAAGGCGCGGTTGCGGACGATCTTTTTCCGTTCTGACAATTATTGGAAATTCTGGCGCGGTCGGTAATTTCAATTCCTGCGGCAAGCCGCGATAGGATTCAAAGGCGGCAATGACTTTTTCTACTGTAGTTTTTTTCTTCAGCAGAACGCGGACGGATTCCAGATGTCCGTCTTGCACGGCTACACGATTGCACTGTGCGCTGACGGCGAACGGCGCATCAATAAATTTATTGCGTGAAAATTTACCGAGAATTTTTTGCGGTTCTTCTTCGAGCTTTTCCTCTTCACCGCCGATGTACGGGATCACGTTATCAATAATGTCCATCGAAGCGACACCGGGATAACCTGCCCCAGAAATCGCCTGCATTGAAGTCATCATCACGGCTTCGAGTCCAAACGCTTTTTGGAGCGGCGCGAGAGCCAACACTAATCCAATCGTCGTGCAATTCGGATTCGTCACGATGTAGCCTTTTTTATAGCCGCGCTTTTTCTGCTGAATCGGAATCATATCCAGGTGTTCAGGATTAATTTCCGGTACGATCAACGGCACGTCGGGATGCATTCGATACGAAGAAGAATTGCTGATGACCGGAAAGCCCGCCGCCGCAAATTCAGCTTCGACTTCGAGTGCAATATCGGAGGGCAAACTGGAAATTACCACATCGCATTTCAAGGGAGGTTTAATCGCCTGGACTTTAATTTCTTTCACGGCATCGGGCATTTCGAAAGGCAGCTTCCAGTTGCATGCATCAACAAAACGTTTGCCTTCGCTGCGATCAGATGCCGCAAGCGCAGTCACTTCAAAATATGGATGATTGCGGAGTAAGTGAATTACTCTTTGCCCGACCGTTCCCGTAGCGCCGAGAATCCCGACGCGTCTTTTTGCTTTTCCAGCCATCTCGTT
>JAYTCQ010000064.1:0-20163 GCA_043736395.1 Blastocatellia bacterium
GTCGAAATCCGTGGCCTTGGCTCATCCTCACGCTGCTGTCCGGATCATTCGGCCCGTTACTATATTTACTCACACGCAAATCAACAGAGGCGCGCTAACAGACCTCTTTAGAAAGGATTTTATGGCTGAAAATATTAACCTGGATCGCGTCCGCGGCGTCGCATTAAATCGTATCGATAAAAGCGAGCGGCAAATCAAATGGGCACTCTTTGGCGCATTCGTATTTGAAGGATTATTCTTACTGGTTTTTCTCCTGGCAATGGAGCGCAGCAATCGCACTCATTTGCTCTTGTTGATCGCTACGGTCGGAGGCTATACCATCATTGTACTGGGATTAGTGATCTTGGGGCTATTCAGCAATCGAAACACTGCACGAATTCTGAAAGCAATTGAATTGCTTGTTACTCAGGAAAAAGTATAGCCAGAAATCGAGCCTCAGTGAATAAAAATTAACTGCCTTCATCAGCTAATCTCTCAGAGAAGGCCCTCCGGCACGCCAATTCAATTCTTGCGCTTGCCAGAGTCGTCAGACCTTCCCCAAATAATCAAAAAAAATATTGCCAAAAATAATTGTCAGGTGTATACATACAACAGACACTTTACGCAGGAGTTACGTTGTGATGTTTATTGCCGTAGACACAACTGATCGGCGTCCGATTTATCAACAGGTTGTTGATGAGATCAAGGCGTTGATTGCGAACCGCTCGTTAAAAGAGGGTGATATATTGCCACCTGTGCGCCAATTGGCGGCGGATTTGAGTGTCAATCTGAATACCGTTGCGATTGCGTATCGTGCGCTGCAAGACGAAGGTCTCATTACGGTAAAGCACGGCTCCGGCGCCACTGTTTCTTCAAATACAACGACAACCAATGACGAAGTTGAACTGCGAAAATCATTGCGTGGAGCTTTAGCGCAAATGGTTTTAGCGGGATTACCGCGCGCAGAAATTCTTCGGCACGTCACATCCGAATTGCAAACACTGAAATCAAAATAACCGGGAGGCTGCAAATGATTTGGATAATTTTATTTGAATTGATTGTTTTGTACGCTTTGTTTTTTTGGCTACCAGTAATGCGCCATGAATCTTTTTTTGCCGTTCACGTCAGTCGCGAATATTTTGCCGGGAAGGGCAAAGTATTATTGCTTCAATATCGAATCACGCTGGGAATCGTATTCGCGTCGTATCTGGCTGCATTATTCATGATCGCAGACAAGAACCCGGGTTTTCTGACTTCGATTGTTCTCAGCCAATTGGTGATTTATCCTTTACTTCATTACGTTTTTTATTTTCGTGTTAAGCCATATCGAGTCATCATTGAGCACGAAAAAACAGTCGCCTCGCTACAGTCACGAAAATTGTTAAATTACACAAATATTGTCATTGAAGCGACAGTGATTTTCCTGATTTTGATGCCTGTTCTCGCCCTCGTTTATTTTTATCCGCAGCTACCAGAGTCAATCCCTTCGCATTGGAATTTCGCCGGGCAACCTGATCGTTGGGTTCCGCGTAGTTGGTCAGAAATTGCGTCGCTTCCTGCGCTCGCGCTCTGGTTGTATGGCTTGTTATTCATAGCAAAGCTTTCATTTTTGCAAACTAAACTTACGCTGCCCGCACAAAAAACTGCGGAATACTTTGCCCTGAAAGAAAAGTCATTGCACCTGTCATTACGGTTCATGGATGCTCTCCGATTATTGGTTGGAGTAGTGCTTGCCATCGTGCCATTAAATATAATTATCAGCGCAATCCCTGCCTATAAATTTCTCGAACCATTTAGTGCTATCGCCCTTTGGACTTGTGCCGGGGCGACGACTATTATGACGATTTTTTTCATTGCCAGAATCATGCAAATCAATACGCAAGTGGATGATTTAGTGGGAGCGGGTGAGCCTTTTTCTACGTCCAGCGATACTGGTTGGGTTGGTGGAGGAACCATTTATTACAATCCGAATGACCCGGCTTTATTTGTCGAAAAGAAAATCGGCATCGGCAATACAATCAATTTTGCCAATAAACAAGCCAAATATTTTTTATTGTATTTCTTAGGCGGGGGCGGAATATTATTATTTCTCGCCATTACGAATTTTTGAAACATGACCACGTGTCAGTAGCCCCCGCGTCAGCAAGGGCTGCCTTGATAGTGTAACCTTCGGCGTCAACAAACACCTTGTAAAGCAGCCCTTGCTGACGCGGGGGCTACTGACTCTGCGATGCAAATCATCAGGATTCTTTATGAACTATCGAATATTTTTCTTCACCTTCTTCACGGTTTTATTGCTCGCTTTTTCAACTGCTGCACAGGAAAACCCAACGCAAAAAATAGTCGGAGATTGGCATGGCGTGCTTGATGCCGGAGCCGTAAAATTGCGCATTGTGCTTCATTTCAAAGTCAACGAAAAAATGTTGCTCGGCACAATGGACAGCCCCGATCAGGCTGCGAATGGTATCCCGATTGATTCTGTTGCGTTTGAAAATTCGACTCTCAAATTTGTGATGAGCAGGCTTGCCGCATCATACGAAGGCTCGCTCAAAGGCGAAGAAATTGTTGGTAAGTTTTCGCAAGCTGGAACCGTGCTTCCTTTGACCTTAACTCGCGGAGTGCCTGCGCCTCCGAAACGTCCGCAAACGCCCACGAAACCGTATCCCTACGAAGAACAAGAAGTCGAATTTGAAAATTCAGCTGCGAAAATAAAATTGGCGGGAACGTTGACGCTACCGCGGACGAAAGCTCCCTTCCCTGTTGTCGTTTTGATTTCCGGTTCAGGTCCGCAAGATCGCAATGAATCGTTACTCGGACACCAACCGTTTTTAGTGTTAGCAGATCATCTGACGCGTCAGGGCATTGCTGTGCTGCGCTTTGATGATCGCGGTGTAGCTAAGTCCAAAGGAAATTTTGCAGCGGCAACCAGCGAAGATTTTGCGACTGATGTGTTGTCGGCAGTGGCGTATTTGAAAACGCGCAAGGAAATTAATCCGAAAAAGATTGGATTGATCGGACACAGCGAAGGCGGGATGATTGCTCCGATGTGCGCGACGAAATCTTCTGATATTTCATTCATTGTTTTGATGGCGGGTCCCGGTGTCACAGGTGAAGAAATTCTCTATGAACAAAGCAGATTGTTGATGTTGGCAGAAGGTTCTACACCAGACGAAGCGGCGAGAAATCGCAAGCTCCAGGAAAAAATGTTTACCGTTTTGAAAACGGAAAAAGATGAAGCGGCAACTGAAAAAAAATTGCGCGACGTGATGATCGCGCACATCGGAGAAATGAGTGAAGCACAGAAAAAAAAGGCGGACGAGAATCCTGGCGCATTAGTTTCGCAAATTAAAGCAATGAATAATCCGTGGTTTCGCTTCTTCGTGACGTACGATCCACGCACGGCTCTGAGGCAAATTAAAATCCCGGTTTTAGCAATTAATGGTGAATTGGATTTGCAAGTTTCTTCTAAACAAAACCTGCCTGAAATTGCTAAAGCCCTGAAAGCCGCAGGCAACAAAAAATTCCAAACTGTAGAATTACCAAAACTCAATCATCTATTTCAGCCAACAAAGACAGGGGCTTTCAGCGAGTATGGAAAAATCGAAGAGACAATTTCTCCGGCGGCTTTGACGATGATGTCGAATTGGGTGAAGCAGGTGTCGGGGGTGAGGTGACGAAATCAGGTGACGGGGGTGAGGTGTTAGGGAAGAAGTTTTTAACTGACACCTCACCCCCGTCACCTGCATTTGTACACACGATAACCAGCTTCATCAATCACAACTGAAAATCTGTTGGCAAAAAAGCCTTCATCCGCATTTAAATCCTTGTATTCAGTTGGCCCGACGATGACGAAATCAATGGCGTATTTTGTAAGTAATTTCTCAGCTTCCGCACCGCCCAGATAAATTGTTTTCACATCGCGTTCGCGCTCTTCAAAGTTAACTCCATGCGTCCATAGATGACCGGGATAGCCCATCAACATTTGCCTCCCGCTTAAGGCCAGAACCGAATTATGAATCGGCGCCGAAAGCATCAGCGCCTGCGGCGGAATCCGGTGCTTGATCAGCTCTGCAACTTTTAATTGATCGCTCTCAAACAAACGAACTTTTTCAATTGGTGACAGACCACGCGCGATATCCAAGCCTCCTGACAGCATGAGCAAAATCATCAAAACCGCGCCTATCGGAAACAGTTTCCGAGTCCAGAGTTGAGCGAGAAATCCTGCTATCAAGACGCACGAAACCAGATACCAATACAACAAAACTTTGATGTTGTCCCAGGGCCACGGCGCGAGCAGGACGAGATTGGGAATGATGAAGCACAGCACGAAAGGCCAATAAAATCGGTGCGTTCGAAGCGATGTAAAAAAGAAGGCGAGAGCCAGCACAAAGAGCACTAACCCAAAATTCAGATAGTAAAATTTGAACAGCGAATACTCTCCCGGCATCCATCCGAAGTTAAATTTGAAGAGCGAACTTCGGGTGCCGGTGCCGCTTAACCACCAGGCTTGTGGCAAAGATAAAATTCCCGCCGGGATGAAAAATGCAAGCCAGTCCCACGAGAAAAACACTAACGCCATGGCAGCACTGACCATCATAATCGCAAAGAATCCATGCGCGTGAAGCATCGGCAATAATCCGGCGAGGATGCCGGCGAAAAGAAGTGATGAGGGGAAAGTGATGAGTGACGAGTGATGAGTGATGAGTGGAAAGACATTCGGTTCTCGTAATTTCCTTTCCTCATTCCTCATCACTTTCCACTCATCACTCATTACTTTCTGCTCATCACTCATCACTTTTAATCCCTCCCACCATAAAATTACGATCATTGCGAAAACGGGAATGCCTAATAATAATGAACGTTGTGGGATCATTAACGTCGTCAGCATATTGCCCCATTGCAAATTCAACGCATCATTTTTGGTGTAGCTGTTTGGCAAATGCTGAAGAAAATCCCACCAGTTTACATTCGAATTTTGAAAATCCTGAAGGAAATAAGTGAACCCTAAACCTCCACTGAAAAAGAATAAAAATGGAGCGATGCGAGCGGCGATTTTGCTACCAGTTAATTTCTCAGTGAGTAGTTCAATAATCCCAACTAACGCCATGATCAAAATGATGTTTGGGATAAAAAATGCTGCTGCCCAATCGGCTCCGGTTCGATAAAGAAAGGCTGTCAGGAAATCAATCAAAAATGGATAGGTAAATTTCAGTCCCTGAAAAATCGGATTATACGGAGGGAAATTATCACCATCAGAAAACGAAGTGATCACACTCAAATGAAACGGAAGATCACCGTAATTATTGGCGGGAGAGGTATACAATCCGTCAGCTTCGATCGTAATCACACGGCTAAAAATCCACGCAAAAAATATCAACCAAAAAAAATAAAATACCGCGTCCAGCGTCCAGCGAGTTGCTACTTTTTCCTGGTGATTTCGCGTCTTTGCGTAAACCTGATTTTTGATGAATAGAATGATGAAACACGCGACAAAAATGGCAATCGTGAGGCTAATCGAAACCCCGTTTAAGCCAAGACCGAGCGACAACAAAAATCCTGTCCACGACAGCGCGACCATCCCCAGAACTGCGCCAAAACTCAACTGCATTTTCAGGCTGGCGTTCGCAAAAAAAAGGCGCATGAACAAGACGCCGTCAACGCCAGCCAGAGCCGCTACCAAAAGCGCGAAAAGAGTTGTCATAAAAAGTATTTTATCAGAAAAAACTTTGGCAATGCGAAGCAAAGATTAACATACGTGGCTGAAATAAACGCGTCAACTATTGCGGTAAAAACCGAGCAAGCTCCTCCTGTAATTGCATCTGAACTTCACGCACTTCATTCAAACTTTCCGTCAATCTTCCCACCAGAAAATTGGTGAGCGCGATGACAAAATCAGAATCAAGGCTCTCTGTCTGGATCGTTGCTGAAACGACTTGAGAATCACTTAAATAATGATCGCTGGAAATTTGTGGTGCTGAAGTGTCTTCCAGAATCGCTTTCCAGTTCCGCGCTAGTTTTCGCGAAGTGGAAGTTAATCCAATCGGAGCTGGACGTTGAATATCCGAGGTCTCATCGAAGTCCTCCTCGAAAGTTGTCCAAAAGTCTGTAGACAGACCAATTCTGAGAACCTCGTCTGGGGCTTTATTTTCGGTATTAATCATCGGGACATTTTCAATTTTCAGCCATCATCAGCGATAAATCGGCTTCAATTTACGGTTGACGTATTCCATGCTGATTCGGCTTGATTCCTGGGGGGACAGGATCGTGGCGTCTTGCTCAATATTGATCCAGCCTTTAAATCGAAGCTGCTTGAGCAAACGCATTACACTGGGGAAGTCTATTTCGCCTTTGCCGAGTTCACGCAAATTCGGCAGAAAATCTGGTCTCACAAAAGGACGAACGCCGTCCTTGAAGTGTAAGTAATTTATTCTTGCTTGATATTTTTTGAGAATTTGTAAAACGTCTCCGCCCGCTAAATGAATATGTCCGGTGTCCGGCGAAAGAAAGACATAACGGGGGTCAGTCGTTTCCATTGCTAGATCAATTTCGGGAGGAGTCTCAACGAGAGTATTCAAATGCGGATGAATTCCGATTTGAATACCACGAACTGTGGCGCGCTTGCCAAGTTCGTTCAGAAAAAGTGATTGTTGTTTGATGAGCGCGGGACGATCCACCTGACCTTTGGGACTGGACGGCCCAATGATCATATTTTTCGCACCGTATTCCTGTAACATCGAAAATCGAATTTCAGCATCCTGTAAAATCTCCGCATGTTTAGTTGAATCATAAAACGGAGCTGAAAAATAATTACCGGAAATCGTCAATTTCTTTTGCGCGATCAACTGCTTGAATGACTCTTTCGTTAAGGAATTTCGCTCTAACTCATTTCCAAGCGGAGAAAATTCAATGCCGTCTGAACCAATCGCCTGTAGATCGTTCAAAGCATCCTGAAGCGTGAGCGGTTGCTTTTTATAATTTCGCCACAACAGATACCCTTGCGCCCAGCGAATGTTTGCAGGCTTAGCGATGACGCCAAAAGCGGATTCTGTTGTAGCAACAACCACACTGCTTGCTAAAAATCTAAGAAAATTTCTACGGGATTCTATTGGATGCATGAAAAAAACGGAGCTGTTCCCGATTCATCACCGACAACAACTCCGTTCCACCAAGAAAAGTAATTAATTTTTATTTCGCGTCACTGAATTCAATGCGGCGATTTTGAAATCTGCCTTCTTCTGTATCGTTGCTGGCTTTGGGATTATCTGCCCCGTGACCTTTCGCCGTCAAGGCATCGGCTTTGACGCCGTTCTTGACGAGATACGCCATCACCGCGGCGGCACGACTTTGTGATAACTTGACGTTACCGGCGGCAGCGCCTTTGTTGTCAGTATATCCGCCAACTTCCAGCTTCGTTCCAGCCGGAGCAGCGACGATCGCCTCAGCAGATTTTTTCAATAACGCTTCATTTTCCTTTGGAATATTGGAACTGCCTGAAGCGAAATTAATAATTTGAAGGTTTAAAGCCTTGACCAGGTCATCCGCAGTTTTGACCCCTGCCAGCGCGCCTGTCGCTGCTGCTGCCGCATTCTTCACGGCTGCGGCGGCATCAAGCTTTCCGTCGGCTCCCGTTAATTGAATTGAAGGAGCAGGTTTGGGTGTCGCAACCGTAGCAGCAATCGTTGGTGAAGGAGTGGCGACAGAAGCTGTTGGAGTTCCGGGAACACAATACTGATAAGCCAGAAATGCGACCACTGCCAACAAGAGCAACGGCAACAATTTCATTAACCAGGACATCCCTGATTTGGCGGTGTCCTCGGCCAGATTAGCCGCGCCCTTCGCGCCAGCCATTCCCAGTCCGGCAGCTCCAGCCAAACCCGCGCCAACTGTTCCAGCTGCGCCACTGGCGAGATTCCCCGCCGCGCCCAGTCCTCTGCCAGCCAAATCAGCCGCGCCACCAGCCAGATCGCCTGCGGCCCCCAGTCCCTTACCAGCCAAATCGCCAGCCCCTGAAATAACTGAACCGGCAGCACCAGTCACTCCGCTGACGCCTTTTCCAAGCATCCCTGTCAGTCCGCCGATAGAGTTCATAATGGTATCAGGCAAGCTGGTGGGAACAATCCCGTCAGGAGTTAATTTATCCACGACGTTCGGTAACATAAATGCCAGTGCTGAGCTAGCGGTTGAACTCGGAATATTTACTTTGTTTGCGATGTCATTAATCGTCTCGTTTCCAAGTACACTACTTAGTTGATTTTCGCTGATTGGCTGGTTATCACCAGAACTAATCCACGAATTGACTAAATCTCCCATCCCAGCTCCAGTGAATTTACTAATAAAACCTGTAATTCCTCCACCTTCGCTACTTGTAATTGTCGAGAGCAAAGCGCCCAATAAAGGACCTGCCTTGTCACCTAAACCAAATTTCCCAGCCACTTCGCTAATAATTGAATCAAAGATCGCCATAGTATTTTCCTCCTAGTTTGGCGGTTCCATTGCACAACACATACGGGATTGTTGGCAACATAGACTAACTACAAAATAACGCCGCTATTCATTTAGCTGAATACATTGGCAAACGAACAGGCAGCCTGGGGGGAAATATTGCTATTTTTTCCTACTGCCATTGCACGTCTTAAGATGTAATTTATTACACGTCATTTTGCACCTGCCTTCGTCTGAATACTTATTCGTCATGAAGACACCAGAAAAACTTCTCAATACATCTGATGAATTTTTGTTTGGATAATTACCGCAGGCAAAAGGTATCTGAAACAATGATATTTGACAAATGATTTAGGGAATAATTACTACGCTGACTTTTGCTAAACAAGGTTAATTTAACGGAATATTTTCTTCGCGCCGAGTTCTTCCGCAATTGCTTCGCATTGGATTACCCAGTCTGGGGGAAGTTTGGCGGAGACTAAATAACCATCAATATTTTGAATTGGGAGGGGTTTTGACTTTTCCTTCTGCTGTGCCCGATATGCTCCCCAAATAGCACCGCAGGCACTTCCGAGGACGATGCCAAGAAGTGCCATGGCTACAAAATAAATAAAGAATGATTCGATAAATGAAAGAAAGAGAAAGTTTTCAGCGTATAGAAAACTACCCAGGATCGAAGCGAGAATGAATCCAGCCAGTGCCCCGACAATGATCCAATTGGAATTCTGCGGCGAAGTTAAGGAAAGCTGGCTGTTTCTTTTACATTGATAAGTCTGCTCACCAGTTGCCACACGCAGAAATGTGACGTCCCGCATTGAGACACCCATTTCTCTCAATCGCTCCATAAACTGCTGCGCGGCAGACTCACTTTCTAAAATAGCCACTACTGCTTCTTTGTTGCGCTGCGGTGGAAGGCTCAACATTAAACGCTCGGCAACCATCATATCTTTGACCTCTTATTTCTGAGAATGGCGACACCTTGAAGCTACTGCGAAGAAAACAGACTGTCAAGCCGGTTTTACATAATTTTACCGCCGCTGCTGTTAACAATTTTCTGCTTGCCACGTCTTATTATCACCATCACAATACGAACCTGAGCGCACCCGGCTTCGTATCTTTGCATCAGAGTATTTACCTTCGTTTTTTCGATAATGAGTTAACGAACCAAACAGTGCAGATTTTTTATTAGAGGATATTCATGAAAAATTTTATTAATTCTACTTTGGTAATTATTTTAGCGTTCGCCTTAAGCTTTTCCTCACTGGCTGCTCCTTTTGAGCATGGCATAGTTCCAGTTCCAGCCTTCGATAATGCTAATTTGCTTCCGACTTCCGATGTTATTGCGGTTATTGATGTGACCCGGTTAATGAATGAACTGATGCCGCGCGTGAATGCGATTGATCCTAATCTCGAAAAAGATTTGAAGAAATTTATTGCTGATACCGGCATTGATCCTTATCAAATCAAATCCGCCATTCTCGGTTTTTCAATGGGAGAAAAATCGAATTCCGCCACCGTCATCGCAGACGGAGTCAACCTTGATATTGAACGCGTCAAGACCGCACTTAAAGATAGAAAAGATGAGCTGAAATCTTCTGATTACAAAGGACGACAAATATTTTCAATTGGCGCCAACCAAGGCAAAAAAGTTGGCATTGATGAAGAAATGGCGTTCAGTAACCTGGACGGAAATCGTGTTGCAGCCGGAACACTCAGCGGAGTGCAGGGGGCGATCGACGCACAGTTGAGCGGCGCGGTTAATTCTGGCAATGACAAATTAATCACGATGCTGGGTCAGGCAAACAACGGCATTGTGCGCTTCGCCGCAAAGCTGCCACAAACCGCGATTAAAGATTTAGACGCGCAAGGCGACCTCTTCGCGCAGTTCGCTTCAATCAAATCCATTTACGGCTCGGTAGATATGACCGCCAGTCTGGATGCTGTTATTGATGCCACCATGCGTTCTGCTTCCAGCAAAGAAGCTGCTAAATTAAAAACCGGATTGACTGGATTAATGGAAATGGGCAAAGGCATTTTAGGTAGCCTGGGCAATCCGCAAATGAGTATGCTGGGCGGACTCATTGATAAAATCAAAATCGGAGTCGTAGACGCTGACGTCTCTTTATCGTTGATGATTCCTGCGACGATGTTCGACGCGTATGCCGATCTAAAAAAGAACAAAGATAAAAAAGAACCCGCTAAATAATCTTGCCTTCATGCAGTCTAAATCAGGCTCCGGTTTATGGCGAAACCGGAGCCTGATTTTTTTACCGATAAAATACTTGAAGATTGAAAAATAGCTCTCATAACTCATGAATCATTGTTCATTTGTCATTGTTCATTTTTAATTACTTCCCGGGAAAAAGCAGTGGTGATTGCTTACGAATTAACAATCACCACAATGTCCAGTTGGCGCACTCGTGCAAACCGCTATATTACGGTAGCTTTCAAATACGATCACAATCGTTGTACTATCGCGCCTTCTGAATTTGTTTTTTTCCCTTACCAATTTATTACTACTCAAGGAGACTTCTATGAAATTTTCGATGCATAACTGGATGCGTCCCGAACCGATTGAAACTACGCTCGACCGCCTGCATCGCTACGGCTACGACGGGATTGAAATCCTCGGCGATCCGGAAAAATATACGCACAACCGTGTCCGCAAATTACTCGACAAATATAAGCTGGAATGCTGGGGCGGCGTGACGATGATGTTTGAAGGGCGTGACCTGATTCATGCTGATAAATACGTGCGTCTCGGCACCATTGAATACATGAAAGATTGCCTGAAAATGATCAAAAAACTCGATGGTAAAATGTTCTGCATCGTGCCTTCCACCGTCGGCAAAGTGAAGCCAATGGCGTCCCCCGAAGAAGAATGGAAATGGGCTGTCGAAGGTCTCAAAGAAGTCACTGAATTCGCGAACAAAAATAAGATTACTTGTGGCATCGAACCGCTCAATCGCTTCGAAACATATTTCATCAATCGCCACGATCAGGCGTTGCTACTCGCCAAAGAAGTTGGCAATGATTGTCGTGTAGTCCTTGACGCTTTCCACATCAACATCGAAGAAGTTGACCCTATCGCCGCGATTAAAAATACGGGAAAACATCTGCTGGATTTTCACTGCGCCGATAACAATCGCTTACCTGCCGGACTCGGCAATTTTAATTGGGGAGAAATCGTTGGCGCGCTGAAATCTATCAAATACAAAGGAAGGCTCACCGCTGAATTTGTGATTCCGTTAGATCGAAGTCCGATTGGCTTGGCGAAGGAAAATAAAGAAGATGACATTGAATCTTCGGACGCGAATGCAAAATTTATTCAGGAGCACGGATCAGGATTTTTGAGCGCAGCCGATTACGATCGCGCTACGGAACAAAACATTAATCACATTAAGAAATTCTTGTAGGAATTGAAGAAATAGACCACGGATTTTGCGGATCAGGCAGGTTTAGGCGGATCTGAAAAAATCCGCGTCATCTGCGGTCTATTGTATTTGGGGAAATTCTTATGCTCTCCACCATCGGACAAATTTCCATCGTCGTTCACGACCTCGCCCAAGCCGTCGAATTTTATCGCGATATCCTGGGAATGAAATTTCTCTTTGAAGCCCCGAACGTAGCCTTCTTCGACTGCGACGGAGTGAGACTAATGTTGAGCCTCCCCAGTCAACCCGAATTCGATCATCCCTGCTCAATTCTCTATTTCAAAGTCGCCGACATCCACGCTACTCACGATGCTCTGAGCGCACGCGGAGTCAAATTTGAAAGCGTTCCGCACTTGGTAGCCAAGCTCCCCGATCACGATTTATGGATGGCGTTTTTCCGCGATTGCGAAAATAATTTTTTGGCTTTGATGAGTGAGCTGAGAAATATTTGTTAATTTTCGCTTTGCAGTTTTCTTACTTCGTCAAGGCTGAGTCCGGTATTCAACGCTACGATTTCAGCACGAACTCCTGAGCTTAAAAAATTTCGCGCAATCATTTCTTTTTCGTGGCTCAACGCCTTTCGGAGCTCCTTTTTAGTGGAAAATCCCCAACGCGCTTTCATATCCTGATCGCGTGACTGGACAATCTCATACGCCTCTAATTCAGCCGGAGACCAATTGTGCTTGCTGGCATCTTCATAAGCGATTTGTAAGCCAAGATCATTCAAACTTTCTGGAACCACATCCAGAATTTCAGAGTTCTTAAGAAAGTAAATCCAGTGGTCAGTCAGGTTTTGTAATTCTTTTTCTTCCTTATGAAATTTTGGCAACTCAATGAAGTTGAGTTCAATATCTGAAATTAGATTTTCACCCGTCCGAACATCCAAAATCTTGTGGCGGCTGAGATAGTCGGGACGTTGCGTGATTTCAAAACTTAAAATACCAATGAATAAAGTTGGCAGAAATTTTTCGAAGATATTTTCACGTTCAGCTTGCGAGGAATAATTTTTTGTAGCGCGATACAAGACTCTTTTTTCGAAGTCATCTGCTTCCGCTACCTGAATTTCAACCAGATAAATTTTGCCGCTCTGGTCTTTGACCTTGACGCTAACGTTCGGGATTTCTCTGCCTTTGACCTCAGGCAAATGGTATGGCGTGAGGATCTCTACCGCTACAATTTTCTGGTCATTTTGCAGCACTAAAATAGCATTCAGAAAAGAGATCACAACCTCTTTTCTGTACTCATTTCCAAATATTTTCCTGAACGCAATATCGTTTTTGATGTCTACAAATTTCATCGGATAAACGGTATGAAAAATTTATGTAATGTCATTCCCATCGTAGTCAAATTTATATTTTTGATTTTCCCAATCTGTTGCAAGAATAAAATCCGCTGTTAGTTCTATAGCTTCTGATCCATCATTCGTTACAAAAATATCAGCACCACTATGCTGCCAAATTAATTTTCCATCTTTAGCAAGACGTGAAATTTCAAGCTCTCCGTGAACAATATAAGAATCTTGAAACTTAAAAATCTCAAAGCAAGTTGCCCAGTCAGCCTTTGTTCGCCAATGCAATTCCAGATCAGGCACAGATAAACAAAATATTGAGTCCGAGCAACAAATCAAAAGTCGGTCATCTTCTAAAATTGTAGAGTTCTTATAAATTGACGTCCCACCACCAATCGAACCAATCACTGCGCTTTTTAATAAATTTTTGCCCTCGTAAATTTTAACTCCATAGATTGTCGGGAATACAAAATCGTTTGCATCAAAATACTCAAAGTCATATTGATGCAAATTGTCAGCAGAGCCTTGCTTAAAATTTTGGTCATGAAAAATATCAATTTGATATTTCCCACAAATATTTCGTTGCAAATCACTCATAACTCAAAGCATCCACCGGATCCAAACTCGCCGCTCTCAGCGCAGGATATAGCGCCCCAATCAATCCGCTCAGCAATCCTGCAACAACAGCGGCGATGATATATCTTGGTTCCATCTCGAATTTCATTCCGCGACCTTCCAAAAATCCGCGTGCGATGTAGGAAAAAACTAATCCGACAACCACGCCGAGGCCGCTGATCAGCAACGCTTCTTGTTCAAAAACCCACGCAATCGAAGCTTTGGATGCGCCTAACGATTTCATAATGCCGATCTGTCGCGTCCGTTCGGTGACGGTCGTGTACATCGTCAGCAAGATGACTAACAGGCTGATAACGCCGGATAAAACAGCGACTAATTTTAGAAAAACATTGATCGCTGAAAATCCTGAGGCGAAGAGTTCAGGTAAATCGCGAGTAAACAAAATACGGAATTTGCCCGGGAATTTTTCGTCAATGCGTTTGGCGACGGCTTCCTGTTCGTCAGGATTTTTGCATTTGACGAGGATCATTGAAATTTTATCTTTGGCGTTTAAGCCTTCCTGCATCACGGAAATCGGAATCTTGATGCGCGCTCCAGCTTCAGGCGAAAAAATTCCGACGATCTTGAATTGGCGCTCCATTGTTTCAATCGTGCCGCCGACGCCACTACCTTTTTTGGCTCCCTGATTTTCATCTACAATGGCGACATCA
This sequence comes from Blastocatellia bacterium, assembly GCA_043736395.1. Lineage (GTDB taxonomy): Bacteria > Acidobacteriota > Blastocatellia > RBC074 > RBC074 > JAFDVL01. The sequence continues at coordinate 14,430 of JAYTCQ010000064.1, forward strand.
CCGCTGGATGGAAGCGGTTCGCCGCTCACGATTTTGATTTGACTGACGGTAGAATACGAAGCGAAATCAATGCCATCAATGCCGCGAATTCCGAGTCCGGCATCGCCTTTTAATTCCAGGTTTTGCGCCGTACCTGTGACTGCGGCGACGCCTTCAATCCCCTTAATTTCATTGACCAAATCCGCTGGCATCGTCGGCGCGTTGGAAGTTGGAGAAAGTCCATTTTTTCCCTGTTCGCTGAGCATAATTTCGGCGCCGATATTGGCGTCACGTTCGCCGCGATCCCTCATCATGCCGCGCACCAATCCGACCGTGAGGACGATCAAGACTACGCCGACAGCAACACCAACTACGCTCGCAGCAGTGCGACCGGGATGATGCTTTAAATTTGAGATGACAAGATTGTTCATAAGTAAAAGTGATGAGTAATGAGTAAGAAGTAATGAGTGATGAGTAGAAAGTGATGAGTTGAAAGACACTCGTCTCATTACTCGTTCCTCATCACTCATTACTTTTTTGTACCGTAATTGATGGCCATGACGCCGCCCATAAATTGCAGGTAGCCGCAATCGGTGAATCCGGCTTTCGTCATCATATCTTTGACGCCCTCCTGACCGGGATAGCGTCGCAGCGTTTCGGGAATATAGCGATACGTGTCAGCGTCTCCGTGCAACACGATTCCGGTCAGCGAGCCGATGACAATTAAATATTGCAAATAGCTCCACCCATAAAGTTTGTTCTGCGGATGTCCAAAATCCAGCGAAAAGAATTTTCCACCGGGCTTCAAAACGCGGTAAATCTCATCAATTCCACCTTTAAGATCGGGTACATTTCGAAGTGCATAGCCGCCAGTTACATAATCAAATGAAGCATCGGGATATGGCATTCGCATAATGTCTGCACGGACAAAACTAACATTTTCTGTATTCGCGACCTGACGCTTTTGTTCCGCAAGTACCAGCATTCCGTGCGTAATGTCCAAACCAATGGCTCGACCTGAAGTCAATTTTTCACCTTCGGCAAAGGTGATGTCGCCCGTCCCGCAGGCCAGATCAAGAACTTTTTCATGACCTTTCAAATTCATCATTTTGATCAATGTCCGCTTCCATCCTTTATCCATTCCATAGGACAAAAAAATGGTAATGAAGTCATAGCGATGATGAATTTTATCGAAGATATAGGCAGTGTATTCCCGTTTCTTTTCCTTCGTGGAAAGAGAGTCAATTAAGTTCGGTTTTTTTGGGGAGGTCATATCGTATTTGGGTTCTCTACTTTTTTTAAATTAAACCGTGTAATGATACTAAAGTATGAGCGTTTGGAAAACGTATGCCCAGAAAAACAAGTTATTTATTGACCTCCCTAACGGAAAAGGTTATGACTGCTCACCTCGGAATTTGAGTCGTCAATTCGATTATTTTACCGCTGCGCAACACTTTCATGTTTAAGATGTCGCCCACACGCAGCCTATTGAGCTGAAGTTGTATGTCTCCCAGGATTTTCGGATCAGGAATGATTGGTCGACCCAACATTTCTACGATGATATCGCCACCTGCCATTAAATGTAATTCGCCAATCGTCATCATCACACCGCCCTGGCGCAAACCTAGCGCTGCCCCCAGAGAACCGTTTGCGACTGATTGCACCATCATCCCGGCACTTTGCGGCAAATTAAACGCGCTCGCCAGTTCGCCTTCAATCAGCCAACCTTCAATACCTAACCACACGCGGTTTTCCTCTAACATCAGCTTGCGTGCGATGTTTGAAGTCACAGCAAAACCCAACCCGGTAGCACTGCCCACTTTCGCCAAAGCGTGACTGACAATACCAATGACTTCACCTTTTAGGTTGAAGACCGGGCCGCCTGAGTTCCCTTCATAAATCGCTGCATCCAGTTGCAGAGTTTCCAGTGAAGTCAAATTCTCGACTGCTTTTTCGGTCGAACGACGCGCACTGACCCATCCAACTGAGAGCGAATGTGCTGCTCCATACGGCGTACCAATGATAAAAATTTGATCGCCGACTTCGGTCAATGACGAATTACCTAACGGTGCAACTGTGGCGCTCGCTGGCACTTTTTCCAACTGTAACAAGGCGACATCCGCAAAAGGTGCGGATGTCAGAATGCGCGCCGCGATGCGTTGTCCACCCAGAAATTCGACCTCAATTTGATCTGACAATTGTATGACGTGAGCAGCGGTCAGTACTTTTCCATCCTCCGAAATCAAGAAGCCTGAACCGATACTTTGATCTGGCAGTTGAGCTTCAGAATTCGTTATCACTTGTTTTTTCTTGGCATGAATAACCACCACTGATGAAGTCACGCGGCGAAATACTTCGCGCAGGGGCTGAGCCTGTAAAGTAGTTGCGCTTAGCCCACACCACAACCCAATCAGTAAAAAACACATGCAATACTTTTGCGGCTCTATCATTAAATTTATTTTCATTTAGGTTCTCTCTCGTTCGCCAGAGTCTGGTAAATTAATGTTTCGCATCCAAGCTCTGTAGAGTCAGGAGTAAGCGCAATTGCTATGCCGTTCCAGATAATAAGGTTTTATTGGAATTACAAGGTCTTTCGATTAGCTGGCAAAAACATGGCTGAGACAATTCGTGACAGATGTGAGACAAGATAGCCTCTAGTTCAAGGTACTATTACTTCGTGCGAGCTTCTGTCTCATATTTGTGTTCAGCTCTAGCGCATTCTGAATTCTTCCGGCATAATCCTTGCGTTGAACAAACAAAAAGTTTCCACTGGCGGACACACCGCCGACTCAAAACTAAACCCATAAATTACTGTCCGAATTTTGGAGGAAAACAATCCATGAATAAGCAGCGGCTCTTTCTTGCCAGTTGTCTGTCACTTGTAGTTACGGCTATGATTTTCGCCCTGCGCGGAAACGTCGAAGATTTAGTCAAAACCGACCCCTCACTCGCCAGCTATTTCCCAACAGCGGCTGCCAGTGCCAACTACGGTTGGCTTTCGACTTTGGCCTTTTTTGGCTTTGCGGCATCAATTCTCGTAACTTCTCCGATGCTTGATGCGCTCGGAATGCGGAATTTACTCTACCTCGCGTTCGCGCTTCACCTGATTGGAGTCATCGGCTTTATCATCGCTCCGACTTATTTATTAATGTCAGTTGCCATGTTTTTAGCAGGCTTCGGAAACGGCTTAGTCGAAGCCGTCATTAATCCATTAATTGCCACGCTGTATCCAGAAGAAAAAACGCACAAACTCAATGTGCTGCATTCCTGGTGGCCGGGCGGCCTCATTATTGGAGGCTTACTCGGATATATAATGTCGCAAATGCAAATCGGCTGGAAGGCGCAAATGTCAGTCATTTTAATTCCGACTATTGCTTACGGCATTTTGCTTTTTGGACAAAAATTCCCGTTAACGGAACGTGCCGCCGCCGGAATTTCAACGGATACCATGCTTAAAACTGCGCTGAATCCATCGTTCCTGCTATTGCTCGGATGCATGATGATTACGGCTTCTATTGAATTAGCACCAGGTCAAATGGTGGGATCAGTCATGACAAATCTCGCTAAGATGAGCGGCATTCTCATTCTGGTTTACGGCAACGTCCTGATGTTCATTTTGCGCTATTTTGCCGGGCCGATCGCACACAAAATTTCTCCGATTGGGATCATGCTCTGTTCGGTCGTTTTAGCCGCAATTGGATTATTTATGTTAGCTAATGTGGAAAGCTCGACCGGGGCATACATTGCCGCGACTGTGTTTTATGTCGGTGTCTGCTTTATGTGGCCAACGATGCTGGGCATCACTTCGGAACGCTTCCCCGAAGGTGGAGCATTTACGATGGGACTCATGGGATTTGCCGGACAATTCATGCTAGGTCTGGTGATTTTCTATATGGGTACAGTGCGCGACAGCCTCGGCGGAGATGCCGGATCATTCCGCTCCGTCGCCATGCTCGCAATTATCCCATTTGTCGTTTTTGGCCTCTGGTGGCTGAAAGATAAAGCCAAAGGCGGATACAAAGCGGTGAAATTAGAACAGCAGTCATAAAAAGTTAACAGTGAACAGTAACGAGTTAACAGAATTCCTGCTGATAACTATTTTACTGTTCACTGTTAACTGAACTTGGCGGAGGCGTGTGGGAATCGAACCCGACCAACGCGTGCTCTCGCATACGTCCTACGGTTTTGAAGACCGTGCTCATCACCAGACAAGATGCACCTCCGAAAATTTGTTTCGGTAATCTAACACATCTTGCGGCAAAAGAAAGTTCGCAGAAAGAAGTTCGCGGTTCGCAGCGAAGAGTTCACAGTAGAAATACTGCGAACTGTTTTTACTGCGAACCGCGAACTTTTTTCTGCAAACTTCTTACAGCACTCGACGAAAATCGTCTTCGTAAATTTTATCGGTCTTCGCGGGACTGGTCGCGCGACGTGTCAGTTTGAGGAGTTCAGAAGAATTACAAGGCATGGCACGAAAGGATGGTAAAACTCCGGCTAAGCTGGCATCTCCAACCAAACGCGTTGTATCAACCAGGACAGAACTATCTTTGCAGCCATCGCTGCCACGCAGAGTTTCGAGTACATCAACAACTTTGCCGGGTGCGACATCCACGACCACCAGATCGTGTCCGCTAAAGCAGGCGCGTTTAATTTCTTCGGTGCTTGTGGCACGAGTAATTTCAATTTCACTCAACTTAAGCTCAGATTGTAAATAGTTCAACGGTTTTTCGTCGGAAACAATCAATAATCGAGCCTTTTTATAGTGAGATGATGAGATTCGCGCAACCGCTGCGGATGAAGTTAACATTGACGCACTCCTTTCAAAAAATTAGACAAATATTTCTATGCTTTGAAAATAATCAAAACCCAAATGAACGCAATTACTCCTCACTGATTTTTCATAGTAAGTTGTAAACCATTTTTCAATAGGGGGAACTCTTCTTTATTTCGGATGAGCTTCACTACAGTGAGGTCGCTGGGGGACCCCTTAATTTCTATAACAGGGTCAGCTAAAGGCTGTTTGTTAACCCCGTAACTATCAATTTAGGGCGTATTGAAGTTTGCTTCTCTTAGCCAACTAAACTTACAATCCTCTATACGGATTGTCAACGACAAAGTTTGTCATTTTTTGAGATTAGTAATGAATAATTTAGACGACTTAATTCAGATGATGGCTCGGCTGCGAGCGCCGGATGGATGCCCCTGGGATCGTGAACAATCTTTCACGACATTAGCGCCAATGTTGATCGAAGAAGCCTATGAAGTGATTGAAGCCGCTGAGGCTGAAGATTGGGACGGGTTACGGGATGAGTTGGGCGATCTCTTATTTCAACTGGTTTTTTATGGTCAAATTGCTACGGAACATGACCACTTCAATCTGTTGGATTCAATCACTCGAGTACATGAAAAAATGACCCGTCGTCATCCTCATGTTTTTGGTGAAGAAAAAGCTGAAACCACCGCAGAAGTATTGGTAAATTGGGAAGCGATTAAGGCTTCCGAGCGAAAAGAGGCTGGAAAGTCAGAAGCCACAAAATCTTTGCTTGATGGCGTCTCCAAAAAAATTCCGGCTCTGCTGGAGGCTAATCAGCTCACCACTAAAGCCGCACGGGTTGGCTTCGATTGGGCTGAACCAAAGGACGTTTTTGATAAAATTAATGAGGAAATAAATGAACTTCAAGTAGAGGTTGAGCGAAACGAAATCAATCAAAGCGCGATTGCTGAAGAAATGGGCGACTTGCTTTTTGTTGTAGTC
>JAYTCQ010000065.1:0-10020 GCA_043736395.1 Blastocatellia bacterium
AGTAACAGCGCCCTTACTGCGTGCGGGCTTCTGCATTAAGATCAAGCACCTAGAGCCTGTTTACAATACGCCAAACATTTTTTCATCTCGGCAATCGTGTCAGGCGCTTTATATTCATACTCAATATTCGCAGGAATTTTCCATTTATTTTTCTTGAGCAATTCGAGTACAGGTTTAATCGGCGTATCGCCTTCGCCGAAGACTACATTGTCGCCCTGATTTTTTTTGCGGTCTTTGATGTGCAACGTCACGATGCGGTCGTGGTGTTTGCTCAAATAATCTACGGCATCAAAACCTGCGGCGGTGAAATGTCCGATGTCGAGGTTGGCGCAGATGTATTCCGACATCCCGCTCATTGCATTGGTAAAATCGTCTGGTGTGGCAAATTCATTCGCGACAATTCTTGAATGATTATGCATGCCGACCCGAATTTTATATTTTTTCGCAAACGGATCAACGCGCTTCGCCGTCGTCACATTTGATGAAGCGGTAATAATTTTGACGCCCAAAGCCTGCGCCATTTTGAAGCCACGTTCGAGTTCTTCGTCAGTGAAATTTTCGCGGAAGCTGTAATTGTAGGCGTAAAGATTCACTCCGGCAGCATCGAATTTTCGGCGAATAGCTTTGAATTCATCCAACGAAACACTCAGTCGCCATTTGCGAAGGTCATCCGGGTTTAAGCCTTTTGGTTCGACATGTCCCGATGTCAATTCACAACTATTGATGCCGACTTCGATGTAGCCTTTGATGGCTTCATCAAGCGAACGATCGCGAAAGCTGTAACTTTGCGCGCCAATTTGCACCCCGGCAAATTTCGAATTCGGCTTGGCGGCGGCAAAAATATTTTCGACTGGCAAAGCAGCGGCGGCGAGGCTGCCCAGCATTAATTTATTCCATTCTCTGCGATTCAACTTCATCATTTGGTTGCTCCTTGCATAATAAATTTCTTTTGCGTTTACTTTCTTTTTACGGATGAGCTTCGTATCATTTTCGTAAGATTGGAGATTGTAATTTTACTGGTGCAGCTGAAGAAATCAAACACCGCCGATGAAAATTCAAAAAGAACGTCTCGATAAATTAATGGTAGCGCGTGGGCTGGCGGAATCCTGCGCAAAAGCTCAAGCCCTCATCATCGCCGGAAATGTCTTTTCTGAGCAGCAACGCCTTGATAAACCGGGCCTACAAATAAATGTCGAAACTGACCTTACCCTCAAAGAAATCATGCCGTACGTCAGTCGCGGTGGATTAAAATTAGCTGCCGCGCTGGACGAATTCAAGTTGGATGTCACCGGGTTTTCGTGCCTCGACATCGGAGCTTCGACCGGAGGCTTCACCGATTGTTTGCTGCAACACGGTGTAAAAAATATAGTCGCGCTTGATGTCGGACATGGACAATTTGCGTGGAAATTACGGCAAGACCCGCGCATTGAAGTCCGTGAACATGTCAACGCTCGTTTTTTGCAGCCTCAAGATTTTCAGGAAAAATTTGATCTCGTAGTTTGTGATGTTTCTTTTATTTCGTTGAAATTAATTCTGCCTGTCATTCCCGCATTGCTGAAAAGTCCCGCGAATGTAGTGACGCTCATCAAACCACAATTTGAAGTCGCCCGTGAAGAAGTTGGCATCGGAGGCATCATCCGTGACGAAGTTTTGCAGTTTCGCGTGGTCGAAGAAGTCACCACTTCCGCCAAAACTCAAGGCTTTCATCTGCGCGGAGTCATTGATTCTCCGATTTCCGGTCAGGATGGAAACCGTGAATTTCTCGCGTGTTTCTCTCATAAGATTTAGCAGGAAAGTAAATTCCAGAACATTCAGGAATTTCTTGCTTGAGTATTTTGGTTCATCCAGTGTAAAACTATCCCCTTCGTGTTCCCCGCTTTTGAAATGCTCCGCCCCGAAATTGACAACTACAAGGAAAATTATTCATGAGTCAAAAACAGGCACTGCTAAATAAGATCGCTGATCGTAGCGCGCGCATTGGTGTAATTGGAATGGGTTATGTGGGATTGCCGCTTGCGGTGGAGTTTGCACACTCCAATTTTCGGGCAACTGGCTTTGAAATTGATGAGAAAAAAGCTGCTTCCATCAACAGCGGCATTTCACACATCATTGACGTTCCTTCAGAAGAAGTCGCCAAATTAGTGAGCGCTGAAAAATTAAGTGCGACGACAAATTTTGGTCAACTCGCACTGATGGACATTATCATCATTTGTGTGCCGACTCCGCTGCGCAAAACCAAAGAACCCGATGTTTCTTTCATCCTCGCCGCCGCCGATAAAATTCAGGCGACGCTACGTCCCGGACAACTCGTGATTCTTGAATCTACGACGTATCCCGGCACAACTGACGAAGTTCTGCGTCCGATGTTTGATGAAAAAGGATTCGTCATTGATGAGGATTATTTCCTCGCCTTTTCGCCGGAACGCGTTGACCCGGGCAATCCGCAATTTCAAACAAAAAATATTCCGAAAGTCGTCGGAGGCGTCACAGCTGACAGTACTGAAATTTCTGCCGCAGCCTACGAATGCGTAGTGAATACCGTTCATCGTGTTGGTTCTGCGCGTGCCGCTGAAATGGCGAAATTGTTGGAAAATACGTTCCGCGCCGTGAACATCGGAATGGTCAACGAACTTTCGCAATTGTGCTACACGCTGGGCATTGATTCGTGGGAAGTCATCGAAGCCGCTGCGACAAAACCGTTTGGGTTTATGGCGTTTTATCCCGGCCCTGGCATTGGTGGACATTGCATCCCGCTTGATCCGCATTACCTGTCATGGAAAGCCCGCATGCACGGATTTGAAGCGCGATTTATTTCACTGGCCGAAGAAGTCAATTCGACGATGCCGCAGCATATTGTCGAACTGGTCTCCACGGGACTCAACAAAAATCGCAAGTCAGTGAATGGCTCCAAAGTCCTGATTCTTGGTGTTGCTTATAAACGCGACATTGACGATATGCGTGAAAGTCCGGCGTTGCCGATTATTGAAAAACTGGAAAAGCTCGGCGCCGAAGTCAGCTTCCACGATCCGCATGTCAACGAAGTAATTTTTGAAACCGGTCACAGAATGACTAATGTTCCATTAACCGAACAAGTCGTGACTGAAGCTGATTGCGTAGTCATCATCACCGATCATCGCAGCGTAGATTATCGCTGGGTCATCGAACGCGCCAAGCTTATCGTAGATTCACGCAACACAACGCGCGATTTCAAAAATACGGAATTTGCCGAAAAAATCATCCGCTTATAGTAATGCAGAATGGTGATTGCGGATTGCGGAAGAGGATTTTTACTCCGCAATCCGCAATCGCCATTCCGCATTTGTTTTATGTCTATCAAATTATTAGCCCTGGATATTGATGGGACGCTTCTCAACCCTAAAAGTGAAGTCACGCCACGTGTGCAAGCTGCGCTGGATCAGGCGCAGGAACAGGGCGTTTTGATTGCACTGGCGACAGGACGCCGCTTTAGCTCAGCGCGTCCCGTGGTAGAGCAACTCAATCTGTCCGTTCCGTTGATTTCTCACAACGGAGCGTTAACCAAAAATATTACGACGCTCGAAACGATCCAGTATCATCATTTTGCCTGTGACACTGCCCGCGAAGTCATTCAGCTCGGACGCGATTTCAAGGCTGACATCATCTGCTGCGACGATCCTGATGGACTCGGCAAAATGGTGATCGAAGGATTTTCTCCTGACAATCGCGCTCTAAAAAGTTACCTGAAAAAATATTGGGATTCAGTCGTTGAGGTTGGTGATTTGCTTGGCTATTTGTCACACGATCCAATTCAGATTATGTTTTCCGGGACGTGCGATCAGATGGACATTTTTTGCGAAACTCTGGAAACCCAAATCGGCGAGCGGGCACAGATTTTCCAGACCAGATATCGCAGCTTTGATCTGACGATTGTGGATGTTATCAGCCCAAACGCTTCAAAGGGCAAAGCGGTTGAATTCATTGCTGCTTCTCACGGAATAGAGCAATCCGAAGTGATGGCAATTGGCGATAATCATAACGATTTACCCATGCTGCGCTACGCAGGAGTTGGCGTTGTGATGGGAAATGCGGAAGAATATTTGAAGCAAATGGGATTTGCGTTGACGGCTTCAAACACCGAAGATGGTGTCGCGTTAGCAATTGAAAAATTTATTTTAAATGCAGAAGCCCGCACGCAGTAAGGGCGCTTTTACATTATGAAAAGACGCCCTCGACTCGCGTGCGGGCTTCTGCAATAACTAAACTGTAAAGGAACAACTCAGATGGCAAACCGAACAGCAACTATTGAAACAGATAAAGGAACAATCAAATTTGAACTCGCGGAAGACCTCGCGCCGATTACCACAGCAAATTTTATTGGTCTGGCAGAAAGCAAATTTTATGACGGACTGAATTTTCACCGTGTCGAACCGGGCTTTGTGATTCAAGGCGGATGCCCGCAGGGAACCGGTACCGGCGGATCAGATCAACGCATCAAACTGGAAGTTTCTCCGAACCTGAAACACAGCGAAGCCGGAGCAGTTGCGATGGCGCGCTCTTCGCATCCTGACAGTGCCAGTTGCCAGTTTTATATCACGCTGGGACCCGCAGGATTTTTAGATATGCAATACGCGGTATTTGGACGGGTAACGGAGGGAATGGATGTCGTGAAACAAATTCGCGTCGGCGACAAGATGTCCAGCGTCACCATCAGCTAAAAAATAAACTTCACAAAAACAAAAGGAAGAATTGCATGAATAAACCTGCAATTCTTCCTTTTCATTTTTTCCGAAGTTTGAAAAAACTAATTCTTCGGTTTGTCTGCCGGAGCAGCTTTGGGAGCCTTCGCTGCAACAGTAATATTGTTTGTCACTGAAGCCGCGCCACAAGCTTTGGCTGCACGAGTTTGACCACCTTTAGAGCCACCACTCATCACATCACCCGTCAAGGTCGCAACTCCGCCGCTGACTGAAGCCTTACCATTTTTGATGGCACTTGAAGCGGCAAATTTATCGCTGATACATTTAGCCACTTCTGCATCATTTTTCGGTGCGGATGCAACTTTAGCAGCCTTGGCAGGCTTCTCAGTTTTCATCGCCGGAGCTGTTGCATTCTGTGCCACTGCACTTAAAGCAAATACTGAAACAACTAAAATACTAAACAAAAACTTCTTCATCACCTATCTCCTTCTTATTTCAAATGGGGAGTATCCAATCTCCACACGCTCCTCATTTATCGGACAGGTTTGTATTACTCTATTCCTGTTGTTTGAATGAAATGTGAAGTAATGGATACAAAATATCAATCCTAGCAGCGGTTAAGATAAATGATGTAAACTAATTAATCAAGTCTCTCACCTGAAATTTTCAGCATTTCAATTTGCGCTATAAAAATACTTAACCATTACCTCGATTTTCCAGCATCCTGTCCAAAGCAACTTTCGCCCAATGCGCAGTTTCGTCATCCACTAAAATCTGATTGACGACATTTCCAGCCATCAGGTTTTCGAGCGACCATAATAGATTTTCAGGGGCAATTCTGAACATCGTCGCGCACATACATAAATCTGGGGACAGCAATGTGATGAACTTATCCTGATGTTTATGTGCCAGCCGATTGACCAGATTCACTTCGGTGCCAACCGCCCATTTGCTGCCTGCCGGGGCTTCATCCAAGGTTCTAATTATGAATTCAGTTGAGCCATTCAGGTCTGCTTTATTCACTACTTCATACCGACATTCCGGATGCACCAGAATTTTGATGCCCGGATACTCAGCCCGACGTTCGTCCACATGACGCGGCAAAAATCTGCCGTGAACGGAACAAAATCCTTTCCACAAAATTACCTTCGCAGCAATTAATGCCTCAGCTGTATTGCCGCCCAAATCCAGACGCGGATCCCAAACTACCATTTTATCAAGCGGAATCCCGTGCTTGATTCCGGTGTTGCGACCCAAATGTTCATCAGGAAAGAAAATAAGTTTTTCAGAATTTCCGAGCGCCCAATCAAAGAGCTTCACCGCATTCGATGAAGTACAAACCGCGCCCCCGTTTCTGCCGCAAAACGCTTTCAGGTTCGCCGCAGAATTCATATAGGTAATTGGCATCACACCCGTAATTCCAATTTCCTGCAATTGCTCCCAGGCGGTTTCGACCTGCTCAATATTAGCCATGTCCGCCATCGAACATCCCGCGCCGAGGTCTGGCAAAATTACTTTTTGATGCGGCTGGCTGAGAATGTCAGCCGATTCCGCCATAAAATGAACACCGGCGAAAACGATAAAATCCGCCGTCGGGCGCGTCTGCGCCTGACGCGCTAAATTAAACGAATCGCCCGTAAAATCAGCGTGTTCAATCACATCGTCCCGCTGATAATGATGTCCGAGAATGACGAGACGATCACCCAGTTTTTGCCTCGCCTGCTGAATTCGTTCTCGCAATTCGGCTTCGCTTAAATGAAGATAATCATCAAGCGGCAATTCCCCCTTCGCATCATAATTTTCAATCACTGGAATTGTAGCTACACTCATAAATTCTCCTTCATCAACTATCAGGTTAGTGTACTTTTTACACTAACAAGTTTTTATAAGTGTACAAGAGCCGTTCTTCACGCGCAAGTGGGTTTTCTGAAATTTTTTGCGAGGAGAGGCTGACGAAAAAGCGCTTTTGCGCTAGAGTGACGCGCAACTTATGAGTGAGTCACTACCCCTGAAAAAATCATTTGAATTCTCATCCCGCGAAATCGAAGAAGACATTCGTGCGCAGATCAGTCGCGCCTTTCATGAAGCGCGATGGCTGATCACAAATTTAATTTTGCCTGGCTCAGAAATTAAAGCGCCAACCATTGAACAAGCGACGAATTCTCCGCTGGCAGAACAAATGCGAACTGTCATCGAACACGCTGCCGGATTGCGCGAAGTCCCGAATGTTTACGGGCAATGTATGCAATTACTGCGCTTGCTTTACGGCAAAGCTCCCAGCCACGAACAAACCATTCCCACCGTTTTCTGGACGACGCCACTCGGTTCAGCCATTCACGAATGTTCGGGTAGCTTCACTGACCTCACAGAAGAAACCGAACTCAGCGAACCCGAAGCCGCAAGATTTCTGGGCGTCAGCCAATTAACGATTTTGAGCTATTGTCAGAATGAAGGATTGAAGCCAAGTCGGATGATTGGACCAAGGTGTTTATTTAAGGTAAATGAGTTAAGAGCTTTTCGAAAACGAAGATTTCAGGAAGAAAGCTAACATCATACTCAAAGAGGAACGTTGTGATGCTGGCTGAAATTTATCCGAACAGTTATTCCGCTTCGTTGCAATCACTGTTCGGTTGTCTTTCAAGAACAAGAACCTGTGTTTGTAAATGGCATATACTTTAGCCCAAAGTCATTTTTCATAATGCCCTCTCGTTTATCTATTTCTTTCAACTTTCCCTGTAGAATTATCGGGCAAGAAGCCACGTTTTTCTTTTGCCATTGAACCAAGAAACGCCCCTCAAAAGTGAAGCGTACTCCGTTTACGAGACTCGTCTCAAAGCTTAATTGCTTGCCGATGACTCTTATTTTTCTCAAGGTAAATTCTGCATAGCCATCATTTGTTTTAGCAAACAATCTTCCTCTATATAAAGTGACGCTCCTTGTTATTTTCGACCGAATTTCAAAGTAATCGAAATCAGCGAACTCAGCGCCAGTCAGATTCTCTCTGGCAATGTAATATCTACCCGAAGGAATCGCGTACGTTGAATTTGCCAGCAAGAGTTCGTTGCCAATAGCAAATATGAGAGACAGCAATAACAATGTACAGACTCTCTTTTTCATTTCTTGCGATGTATATTTTATTGTGAACAACTGAACTAGAATTTTATTGTTGCAGCTCAAGCACCGAAACTTCCGGCATACACCCATATCGCAGCGGTACAACGACCGTTCCTAAACCACGATTCACATAAAGCTGTGTATTACCCAGCACCGCATGACCGCGCATAAATTTACGGCTCGGACGATGCAGCCATCTCGACAAAGCTGTATCTTTTTTCGGCGCGAGCAGCTTCCAGTCAATCTGTCCGCCGTGCGTATGTCCGCTCAGCATGAGGTCAACTCCGGCGCGCGCGGCTTCGCGGATTAAGGCGGGATTGTGCGCTAACAAAATGCGCGTTTCCAACCTTGAAGTTCCAGCTAAAGCGGCTTTCATATCGTCCAGCTTCACCATCAAATCGTCTACGCCAGCTACGCAAATTGTCGCGCCATCTTTTTCAAGACGAATATTTTCATTGCACAGGACGCGAATCTCTTGCGCTTCGAGCGCCTGTTTCATCATTGCGCCATCCGTCCAATGATCGTGATTTCCAAGGACTGCATACACGCCATGCTTAGCTCGTAAATGTCCGAGCGCACGGGCGCAGCCGGGAATGTAATCAACCGAATGCGAAATATAATCTCCAGTCAAAACTACGAGGTCTGGCTCCAAAGTATTGACGTGGTCGCAAACCGAAGTGATCTCAGCCTCGCTCACAAAAGAGCTGTGATGAATATCTGAAAGCTGAATAATTTTGAAATTATTGAAAGCCTCAGGCAATCTCGCAATTTTGATGGGAATATTAGTGACTTGTACGCGAGTCGTTTCAAATAATGCAGCTCGTAAAAAATTGATTAGTTTACGACGACCTAACGACTCAGCAGTTAAAGGAGAGGAAAGATATTTCGATTGGTTGGAAACTCGGCTGATCACCCGGTGCTTTACACGCAGATTGAAATCAGCCATTACTTTTCTTTTCATTCAATTTTGACCGCTGCTGTTTGGGGACCCAGACAGCCATCAGCACGAACTCCTTTTCAAGGCTTGAATTATAGCTCTTTTGGATATGAAAGAGCAAGATTGAGGTGTTTAAAAGATTTAAGCCTGAGCAGTGGGTATTTTATATTTTTCCAAGTCTGCGGTAAGATGCAACGCTAATTATTACTAAAAACATTTCTTTTATTGTTATGGAAATTAAAACCAAACGAAGAATCTCGCGGATTGTCCGTGAAAGAAAGATGGCAGCTAAAGCTTTACTGTCAACGAAACACACATTGCTGGCGCACATCATTCCGATGCGGCGTTGCAATCTGGCTTGCGGTTATTGTAATGAATACGACAAGACTTCTGATCCGGTGCCTTTTGCAGAAATGCAAAAACGGATTGATAAGCTGGCTTCGTTTGGCACTTCGCTGATTGTCATTAGCGGCGGCGAACCGATGATGCATCCGCAAATTTGCGACATCATCGCTTACATTCGCAGCAAAAATATGCTCTGCGGATTGATTAGCAATGGCTACTACATGACCAGAGAAAACATCCGCAAGCTGAACGAAGCGCGGTTGGATTATTTGCAAATCAGCATTGATAATGTGACACCGGATGAAGTTTCGCAAAAAAGTTTGAAGGTGTTGGCTCCGCGCTACCTGCGTTATTTGTCCGAAGATGCTGAGTTTCACATCAACATCAATTCTGTCATTGGTGGAGGAATAAAAACGCCCGAAGACGCCTTAGCAGTTGCGGATAAAGCTGTCGAACTTGGATTTTCGACTTCGTTGGGGATCATTCACGACGGCACAGGTCAACTTAAATCTTTAAGCGACCGCGAAATGACGATTTACAATAAACTCAAAAATTTCGGAAAAAGTGGATGGACTCGCTTCAATGGTTTTCAGGACGATCTCGCCCACGGCAAACCACACGAATGGCGATGCCGCGCTGGTGCGCGTTACCTGTATATCTGCGAAGATGGACTCGTCCATTATTGTTCGCAGCAACGCGGATTCCCCGGCACTCCGATTGAGAATTATTCGATGGATGACATCAAGCGGGAATTTTATTCAGAGAAGCCCTGTGCGAAATTTTGTACGATTGCCTGCGTCCAGCAAATCGCCTATTTCGATAATTGGCGTGCGCCGCAAACGTCTGAAAATCGTCCGACGTTCGAAGGCGAATTCGGCGGAGCGGTTTAGAAGAATGCAGAAGCCCGCACGTGGTAAGGGCGTCTTTTCATAATGTGAAGGCGCCCTT
>JAYTCQ010000066.1:0-26307 GCA_043736395.1 Blastocatellia bacterium
TGCGGTTCGGTGGCGGTGATTTTTTTTGCGGCGGGGCGTTTTGTCTGGGCTGAAAGCGAATTCGCACAACAAAGAAACAGAAAGAGAATTAAGTAAGAAGTAAGTCGAAAATTCATTTTGAAACTTAGTAATGAAATTGAATTTTTCTACTAGCCCAGCCGTTCACGGCTGGGAATCGAAAAGCGAAATATTTCAGGGCGCTTCAGCGTCCTTGTTTCTTGGCTTAAGCCCTTGCAAGCCCGATAAATCGGACTGCGGGTTTGATGGTTAACCTTCCCAGCCGTGAACGGCTGGGCTAATGGAAAAAATAAATTTTCAAGTGTAAAAGTTATCAAATCGCTAACGCTCATCGTACTTTTTCGCGTTTTTTGCGGGCATTTTTCTGCTTTCTTATTTTTGAAATCCAATTGGTGATTTGTGATTTATAACTCATCCAATTCGGATGCCCTTCCCAATTTTCCATCCCGTGCGGAGCACCGTCAATAACGATTGATTCAACTGCGACTTGATTGTCTTTGAGCTTCTGCAAATACGCCTGATGCTGCGGGAAAAGTCCATCTTTTGTTCCGCAAATCAGCAACATCGGAGGCATCTCTTGATGCACATTATGCAGCGGAGAATACTGGCGCAACATCTTACGAGCTTCGTCATCAAGCTTGGTAATTCCGAACAATCTGGTTGGAATGGAACGCGGCGTAATGTCTTTCGCCATCGCTTCAAAATCGTATACCCCATACATTGAAATCACTCCGGCAAGTTTTAAAGTTGGGTCGGCAGCGAGAAGCGAAACCATTTGTCCGCTGGCAGATTCTCCGAGGAGGAAAATTTTGTTGGGATCAATTTTGAGCCGACTGGCATTGGTCTTGATGAACTTCACCGCAGTGTGAAAATCATCAATTTGTGCTTGATGATTTACATCAGGAGTTAGGCGATAATTAAAAGAAAACCATGTAATTCCGGCGCGGGATAGAGATTCAAAAAGTGGCGTCACGTATGTCAATCTGTCGCCTGCTTCCCAGCCTCCACCGTGAAAAATAATGACAGCGGGTGATAGGTTTTCTTTCTCCGAATAATGACCAATATAGTAAACATCGGTAAGTTTGATATGACCTTCGCGCCAATTTGAACTATATCGAAATGGGTTGACGCCAGCTTGAGAAAGTTTTACTTGTTGCCTCATCCACTCCGTCAATTTGCTTTTGTATGTCCATTGCTCCGGTCGCCAATTTTCAACGCGATGAATGCCACCTTCAACGCGCAGAATTTCATACTTTGATTCTGATTTACAAATTTCTTCAACGCGAGAAATCGGCATTTCATTATCCGCCGTACCGTGAATGAAAAGCGCAGAAACATTGGGTACAATGAATGGTTCAGAAAATTTTCCACCAACTGAAACAACGGCTTGAATTTGATTCGATTTGTTGATCGCTACGTTCAGCGCAATCTCTGCGCCGACATCTTCGCCGAGTAATAAAATCCGTTTCGGATCAATTTTGAAAATAGCCGCATGGCAGCGAATAAATTGTACGGCTGTTGCAATATCTTCTACGGCTTCTGCTTTATTCGTGAGGCGATAATCAACTGCAAACCAATTGAATCCGGCTTTGGTCAGAAGTTCTTGAAACTGTCCGGTGAAGGCGAAACGGCTGCCGGAATTATAATTGCCACCGTGGATAATGATCACAGCTGGACGAAGATTTCCGGCGGGTTGCGAATAAGAATCCAGCGCTAATTTGGCATCATTAATGCGCCGATAAATGATCTGACCTTTGGTGCCTGGAATAATATAATTTCCGGCGGAGTTGCCGATGCGAAATGGCAGACAATTTTTTGCTGGCGAGGCTGGCGCGCTTACCAACAAAATAATGAGCCAGAGAAAAATTCCAGTTCGTTGTTTCATGTTTTTTATTCCAGTATATTGATTGCAGAACAACCCTGATTTTCAATCCCAACCTTAAAGTATACAAGGGAGAATGCAAGTGATGCGATGGTTCGTGATTTTATCCTTATTTTTTTTGACGACAACGGCAGGATTCGCGCAGGCTCCGGCAAGGCGTTCTCCTGCGCCTTCGCTGGCTCAACTCCGGGAAGCGGTGAAACGAAATCCAAAGAGTGCGGAAATTCACTTCGCTTTGGGTTTGGGGCTGGGGCGAAGCGGGCAACTCAACGAAGCCATCGCCGAGCTTCGTCAGGCAGTGCTTTTAAATAATGATTTTGTCGAAGCGTGGATGACTCTAGGAATGGCGTTGCAGCAAAAAGGTGATTTGAAAACTGCGGCAGATGCGATCAATCGCGCCGGAAGTTTGCGACCTAATGATCCCGCGATTTGGTTGTCGCTGGCAAATTTATATCAGCAGTCGCAGAACTTTCCGCGTGCCGTCGAAGCGATGCGCCGCGCCGTAGAACTACAACCAAAAAATGCAGAATTTCAAAGTCAGTTAGGGATGTTGCTGGATGCTGCCGGAGAAAGCGCGAGTTCAGCGGAAGCCTTTGAATACGCGATCAAGCTGAATCCTGCCGCAGCTGCGCCGCACTATTATTTGGGAGTCTCACGATTACAGCGAGGGGAATTTGAAGCCTCCGCCAAAGCGTTGCGGCAGGCTGTGAAATTGGCGCCGCGCTCCGCCGAAAGCTGGACGACTTTGGGCGTTGCTCTGCGTGAATCCGGCGACGTAGCGGAATCGCTCAATGCATTAAAGCAAGCCATTTTGCTCAATCCAAAATTAGTCGAAGCGCATAACAATTACGGCTTAACTTTGTTGCAGCACAAACAAACGGAAGCGGCTTTGGCTGAATTTCAAATCGTCAAAAAACTAAGCCCGAAAAATCCGAATGGCTATTTGAATTCAGGGCTGGCGTTGATGCAAAAAGGCGATGTCGAAGGCGCGATTGCTTCTTACCAATCCTTGCTCAAATTAGTTCCTGATTATCCGCAGGCTCATTTTAATTTAGGGTTGGCACTTCGCCGCAAAGATGATTTTGAAGGCGCGATTGCGGCGTTGCAAAAATGTCTTGCATTGCAAAATGATTTTGCCGATGCACATTTCACGCTCGGAGATATTTATTTACAGCAATCGAAATTGGAGGAAGCAGTTGTTGAGTTGAGTATGGCGACGCGGATGAATCCAAATGATGCCGAAGCGCATTTTCGATTGGGCTTAGCCTTACAGCGAAAAAACGACGCAGAAAATGCAATGAATGAATTTCGTGCAGCGATTCAATTGGCTCCGAATAACCCGGAAATTCATACGGCTCTCGCAAATGTTCTGCGGCAAAAGGGCGACACGGAAGCTGCGAAAATTGAATCCGAAGAAGCGGTGAGATTAACGAAAATTCGGAAAGATTTTGAAGTCGCGGCAACAGCCTTGCAAACGGGAATGCAGCGAATGAAAGAAGGGAAAATTGATGAAGCAATTGAGCGATTTGAAGCGGTGCTGAAAATTGATCCGGATTCCGCTGAGGCGAAAAAGCAGTTAGAGATTGCACGGAAGAAGAAAGCCAAGTGATTTTTTCTAGCCGCAAAAACACCCGTTCAAATTAACCACAAAAAGCACAAAAGGCACAGACAATTTTTGCGCCTTCCGTGCTTTTTGTGGTTGAAAATGATTTGGAAATTGGTCTTAATTCGCTGCTAAAATCAACTTCCCGTTCACCACTACGGCGACAGGCGCACCTTTTAATTTCCAACCATCGAACGGCATATTTTTGCTCTTGGATTTAAACTGCTTAGCGTCAATTGTGACTTCAAGATTTGGATCAAAAATCGTCACATCCGCAATTGCTCCCACCTGCAAAGTCCCGCGATTTAATTTGAAAATCCGCGAAGGATTACACGATAACAATTCGATCATTCGCGTCATCGAAATAATTCCACGACGCACTAAACGATCCAACGTTAAGCTCACAGCGGTTTCGAGTCCAACAATTCCATTTGGAGCTTTATCAAACTCATACGCTTTCTCGTTCGCGTGATGCGGCGCGTGATCGGTTGCAATTGCATCAATCGTGCCGTCGCGCAAGCCTTCTAAACAGGCTTCTAAATCAGACTGCGATCGCAGCGGCGGAGCCATTTTTGTATTCGTATCGTACTGCGATTCGTAGACCGCCGCGTCCGTCAGCACAAAATGATGCGGCGTAATTTCGCACGTCACGCGCAGTCCTTGTGCTTTCGCCTGCCGCACAAATTCGACAGATTTTGCCGTAGAAATATGCGCGATGTGAACGTGCGCTCCAGTAATTTCGGCGAGCTGAATATCACGCGAAACCTGCAAATCTTCTGCCGCTCCGCTCAAGCCCTTTAAGCCAAGCCGCGCCGAATATTCGCCTTCGTGCATTGACCAGCCCGGCGACACGCAACAATCTTCGCAGTGATCAATCACAGGCAAATCAAAATCTACGGAATATTCCATCGCGCGGCGCATCATTTCGGAGGAGCAAATTGGACGTCCATCATCGCTGATGCCGATGATTCCGGCGCGTTTCATCTCACCAATTTCGGCGAGCTGTTCGCCTTTGGAGCCGTGCGTGATGGCTCCGATTGGGAAGACGTTCGCGAATCCGGCGGCTCTCGATTTTTCCAGGATAAAACTCGTCACCGAAGAATTATCATTGACCGGATTCGTATTCGGCATGCAACAAACGGAAGTAAATCCACCCGCTGCGGCAGCCTGCGCGCCGGATTCAATCGTTTCTTTATATTCAAATCCCGGTTCGCGGAAATGCACATGAAGATCAATAAATCCGGGGGCTACGATGAAGTTGGACGCATCGAAAATTTCTGCACCTTCGGAAGAAAGATCGTTGCCGATGGATTCGATTTTGCCGTTACGAATGAGCAAGTCACTTTTGGAATTGAGCGATTGTGATGGATCAATGATTGTTCCGTTTTTTAGAAGTAATGAAGACATAAAAAATTAACTGGAAAAAATCACGTACGTTTGCACCGAAATTTTGCCATCACGAAAAATAAAAGTATCCGTTGCCATCGCGATAAACGGCTTGGCTTCCCAAATGATGTACGCGATTTCGCCATCAATATCCTGCTTGACGATCTTGAAAGCGGACATTAATTCCGGTGGAGAATTTTTGACGAAGCCTGTAAAGACGGCTCGAATGGCATCGTGTCCGCGAATAATTCCGTGCGGCGCAAAGATGATCGCATCTTCGGCGTAATCGGAAAGGATCGCGTCAATGTCGCCCTGACCGAGAGCTTGGAGATGATGAGCTAAGATTGATTCTGGTGTCATAATTAATCAGTTGTTTCGTGCCAGCTAAAGAAGCATTTTGCACATTGTTTCGCGGTTGGTGTTTTGGCTAATACCTGACATTTCGGGCAGTAGTTAAAGAATATTTCATTTGCAGATTCTGCAATCACTCTTTTGACAGTATTTTCGAAGAATTTTTCCTTACCTTCGGAAAGTAACGCTAAAACTTTGGGATCGGTAGAAATCCAATGTTTAGTCATTACTTCAGCCTGATGGGTTCCTTCGATGTTTCGACTTTTTTCATTGGTGAAAATATTTTTCCAAGCGGCTTTCTCGTAAATCGTCAAAAGCTTTCCAAAATAATTGAAGATGTAGCTTTCCAGCTCGGTCATATTTTTTGCCTGAATTTACGCCAATAATATCTGGCAAGCGCGCCGTACAAAAATATCATGGCAATAAATAAAAGACCGCCCCAGACGTACTTTGAAAATATATCTATTTCTTGATCTATGTGAGCGAATCCCATAATGAAGAAGAGAGCGGCCATTGTGATTCCTATTGAGCGTGATTCTGTTTGGCCAACGAATAATCGCATCCACCTATGCTTACGATTAAAATTTTTGTATTCGTCGAGTTTGAAAATTAAAATGTAGAGATCAAAAAGGCAAAGAACCGACAGGCATAAACCAACCTTAGTTAAATGTTCATTGAGGTAGTTAGCCATTACTACGCTGCACGTGTTGCGAGTTCACTCATCGAAGAAAAATATTGTTCTTGTGCTTCGATTCCCCAAATATGTCCATCCAATTTATCAACGCAAACGAAGATTGCGCCAGGAATAAATCCTTCCGCTTGTAACTTTGGTGAACCTGCCGAAAAGACCCAAAATGCAGGGGTTTTACGACTCAATTCTACAGAAGTGAAGTCGTACCCGGTTAATTCTTCTGCATTTTGAATAATGCGACGAACCTCGTGTTCAGCGATGTTATGAGCTTGTTGAAGGGTAATCTTTTTCATAAACTTTATTTTACTAAAATTGCTTGCCCCAAGCTAGTAATCTCTGATTGCCAGACTTTGAGAAAAACATCAATCGGAGCCAAATACGCTGAACCTTTACCTTCAGGGAGCGGATCACGAATCGCAACAAAATCATCCGAAAATTCTTCAACTAACAAAAGATGTCCTTCATTAGGATTTGATTTGGTAACACGAACTAATGCGACAGCATTGTGCAAAGAGTTTTTCAATTCTTCAGACGAACAAGTGCAATATTCATATTTGAGCGAAATTCCCAATTGGGAAAGCACTTCTGGCACTTTAAGTAGGGACGTGCCTCTGAAGTCTGTATGCATTGCCGTTCGCAAAAAACTTTCAGAAAATTGATAATCATCTTGCTTTTCAGGGAACTGATCGAAAAGCATCATGCGAATGCAAGCGGGAATGCAAGAATCGGCGGTTTGCTGACCAATTAAAACTCCACGTGGTTTAAATTGGATTGTTTCAGCGAAGGAGAAAAATCCTTGTTCGCGCTTAGTAATACAACGATGAAATTGTAGAGGATTATTTTTTTGGGTCTTGTCGCTACGGGGCATAGCAGATAAATTTTCCCGACTTGGTTATGAATTTATTCACCACCAGCCAATAAATACAATACCGCCATTCGTACCGCCACACCGTTCGCTACCTGATCTAAAATTAATGAAGTTGATCCATCGGCAACATCGGATTCGATTTCTACACCGCGATTGATGGGGCCGGGGTGGAGGACTATCGCGTCGGATTTTGCCGTCGCTAAGCGTTTCATGTTCAAACCGTAGTGGATGGAATATTCTTTCAGGCTGGGGAAAAATCCGCCTGATTGTCGTTCCATTTGGATGCGTAACATCATGACTACATCGGCATCGGCGATGGCTTCGTTGACGTTGGCGGCGAATGTTACGGAGCCGCCGAATTGTTTTTCAAAGCCGTGCGGGAGCAATGTATTAGGTCCGGCCAAAATTACTTGTGCGCCGAGTTTGCTGAGTAAATACGCATTCGAACGGGCTACGCGGGAGTGGAGTACATCGCCAATAATCGCAATTTTTAATCCGGCGATTTTGCCTTTGCTGCGGCGAATCGTGAAGGCGTCGAGCAGTGCTTGTGTCGGATGTTCGTGCGCTCCATCTCCGGCGTTGATGACGGCAGATTTAACGTACTTAGCAATTTGATGCGGTGCACCGGAAGAGCCGTGACGAATGACAATCGCATCGGGAGCCATCGCTTCAAGATTTTGCGCAGTGTCAATTAATGTTTCGCCTTTGACTACGGAGCTGGATGAAGCGGTGATATTGATGGTGTCGGCGGAGAGGCGTTTGCCTGCGATTTCAAAGCTCGTCCGCGTACGCGTGGAGGCTTCGAAAAATAAATTGATGATGGTTTTGCCGCGCAGGGTGGGGACTTTTTTAATGCGGCGATTATTGATGTCGCGGAATGTTTCAGCGGTGTCGAGAATCAGGTTGATTTCTTCGGCGGAGAGTTCTTCGATTCCGAGTAGGTCTTTTCTTCGTAAAGGCATTCGCTTAGTGATTGCGGAATTCGGATTGCGGATTGCGGAATGTTAAGAAAGCTCCGCCTTCTGCAAGCTGTTATTGTTTTGTCTCGACGATGATGACTTTTTCCCCGTCGTCAAATTCAGGGAGCATTACTTTAATAATCTCGCTCTCCGTGGTGGCAACATATTTTCCGATGTAATCAGCCTGGATTGGAAGTTCACGCCATCCCCGATCAATGAGAACAGCCAGTTGCACACGATGTGGACGTCCGAAATCTATTAGCTCATCCAGCGCGGCGCGGACGGTTCTTCCGGTGTACAAAACATCATCTACTAAAATTATAGTTTTGCCGGTGATGTTCGCGGGCAGGTGCGTGCTGTTGACGATGGGCTGTTCGGCTACGGTGCTGAGATCGTCACGGTAAAGGGTAATATCCAACGTACCTGTAGCGACGTCGAAGTCTTCCATGTCTTTGATTTTCGCTGCGAGTTTTTCGGCTAACGGGACGCCGCGACGGTGGACGCCGACCAGCAGAATATTGGATAAATCAGGATTATTTTCGACGATCTGCGAAGCCATGCGCGCCATCACGCGGTTCATATCGTCCGGTGTCATAATGGTAGATTTTTCTTTGAATTCCATAGCTGTTATAGGTCAGTACCACCTGCGGTAGCGGGTGGAGAGGTATAGCGTGATGACCCACCTGCTACCGCAGGTGGTACTGACAAAGTTCTTACAAACGTTTCGCCAGTTCCGTTTGAAATCTAATAATTCTTCTGGCATTAGCGCCGAGATCGCCTTTGCCGACCCGTGAGCGCGAATGTACGTAAACGCTGCAACTTTCTCCAGTACCCGGTTTGATCGTAATCGTTACATCGTCTTTAAAGCGAAAAATCTTACTGGTATCGACAGCTTCAATTTCTCCCGCTTCACGGCTTTCGTGAACGATTTCCCAGCCTAAATCCCGCGCCGTCGCCACTGACGCATCGAAGGCTCTGACCACAGACACGCTAAATTTCTGCGGTTGAATTTCGGGATATTCGGGCGTATCGCCGGTTTTTACGTCGTTGATGCGTGGCCAAATCAGGCCGGAAATTAAAATCCCTCCTACCAACAACGCGAACAAGACTCCGAGTGCAAGAAGCATTTTTTTCACCATTCGCATTTTTCTCCGCTCCACCAATTGTTTAGGTTGAATAAGCTCTCAAGATACACAATGAACGAAAGATTGTAAAAGCTGGAGCGAGAAACAAAGAAAGCGAGCTTGTCTGACTTTTCAGGGTTCTGCTACACTGAATGTTACGCGATAAATTCAACCAAGCCGGAGTCCAAAAAATTGATTGATGCTTTAGCCACAGTTGAGCGCAACGAAATTGTCATCTCAACCTCCAACGAATCAGGACAAAGTCGCAGCTACGGTTATTTGCGTTTGCGCTTGCCCGAACGTCAGGCGATTCAGCCAGGGCAATTTGCGATGCTGAAAAAGCACGGCATATATGAACCGTTGCTGCGTCGCGCGATGGCGTATTATCGTGTAGAGACTTCTTCTGACTTCACCAGCGTTGAATTTATCTATCAAATTTTAGGCCGCGGTACACAGGCGATTGCGACTTTATTGGTAGGCGATAAAGTTGAATGTTTAGGCGCACTCGGCAACACCTACGACATCGAAGCCGCGCGAGGGAAGACAGCATTATTGGTTGTTGGCGGAGTAGGTTCCGCTGCCGTGTTTATGCTGGCTGAAGATTTAGTGAAAGCCGGAATTTCTACCCGATTATTTATCGGCGGGGCGAGTCGCGGCGACCTGCTCGGCTACGATGATTTTGTCGAACTGTTGGGCAAAGAAAATATTGTAAGCGCGACCGTTGATGGCAGTGAAGGCGAGAGAGGATTCGTGACTGCGCCGCTCGAAAAATATTTGCTAGCGAATGATTCAAACGTGATTTATTCCTGCGGGCCGGATGCGATGCTGCATGCGGTGGCAAAGTTTGCGGAGAGATTTGATGTACCAACGCAGGTGTCTTTGGAAGCTCCGATGGCGTGCGGCTTTGGGATATGTGTGGGCTGTGCGGTTGCGGTGAAGCACGAATGTTCTGAGGGATTTGTGTATAAAAAAGTTTGCACGGATGGGCCGATCTTTTGGGCGAAAGAACTAAAATGGTGAAGGTTCGGGATATAATTAAACTGATTGAAGATGATGGTTAGTATCTGGCTAGGACGCGCGGAAGTGACCGTCAATTTAAGCATCCAACTAAAACAGGTTTAGTTACAATTGCCGGAAAACCAGGAGATGACATTGCACCGGGAACTCTCAATAGTATTTTGAAACAGGCAGGATTATCACTATGAAATATTTAATCGTTGTCGAAAAAACAGGCACAGAATTCTCAGCCTATAGCCCTGATCTTGATGGCTGTATAGCTACGGGGACGACGCGAGAAGAAGTAGAAATAAATATGCAGGAAGCCATCGAATTTCACCTCGATGGATTGAAGTCTGAAGGCTTCAGAATTCCTGCGCCACAAAGCTATTCTGCTTATCTCGACATTGCTGCTTAATTCTTTCTGATGACAACAAACACTTCATTACTCTCAATCAATTTTTGTGGAATTGAATTTTCCAATCCTGTTGGTACCGCCAGTGGTACATGTGGTTATGGTTTGGACTTGAAGGAATTGATTGACCTCAATAAGCTCGGAGCCGTCTTCACGAAAGGCTTGTCCGCGAAGCCTATGCGCGGGAACGCTCCATGGCGGATTGTCGAGACGCACGGCGGAATGCTTAACGCAATCGGCTTGCAAAATATTGGAGCGAAAGTTTTTGTCGAAGAAAAATTGCCGGAGCTGAGGAACTATTCAACGCGGATCATTCCCAATGTATTCGGCTATTCGATTGAAGAATACAGCGAAGCGATTCGCATTCTCGAAGATGGCGAAGGCATTCACGCTTACGAAATAAATATTTCATGTCCGAATGTCAAAGAAGGCGGAAAGTCGTTTGCGAACGATGCCAGGCAAGCGGCAGAAGTAACGGAGGCAATCAGAAAAGTTGCGAAGCGTACGGTGATTGTGAAGCTCTCTCCGAATGTTGCGGACATCGCCGAAATTGCTCGCGCAGTTGAATCCGCCGGAGCTGATGCGTTGTCGTTGATTAATACTGCAATTGGAATGTCCATTGACGTCAATACACGCAAAACCAGGATTGCGAATGTTACCGCTGGATTATCGGGGCCAGCGATTAAGCCAATTGCCGTACGCTGTTTATTTCAAGCTTCACGCGCCGTAAAAATTCCTTTAATTGGCATCGGTGGGATTGCGACAACGGAAGACGCACTTGAGTTCATCATAGCAGGCGCAAGCATTGTGCAAGTTGGGACGGCGAATTTTTATGATCCGGGTGCGACAATGAAAATTGTGGATGGACTGGCGGAATATTGTCGGAAAAATAAGTTGAATAACATCAGCGAACTCGTGGGAACGGTGGAGGTATAAATGGAAATTAAAATGCAAAAGGCAAAAATCAAAAATCAAAAGTGGGATTCGGAAGCAAAGCCTTTTCCGAATTTCTTATATCAAGTGCCGCCCTTTTTACTTTTGATTTTTGCCTTTTGCCTTTTGATTTCTCCAGCTTCTGCGCAATCCATTTCGTGGACGCCGGAAAAACCGATTAACGGTGCTCCGTGCATCTTTCGTTATAAACCTGCGACGCCACTCAAATCTTTAGGTGCAACGTTCTTAACGAAGCGTGTATTTTTTAATTTCGACAAATCCAGTGGAGATTGGATTGGATTTGCGGGAGTAGATTATGACACCAAACCTGGCAGCTATGATTTAGTGATGAATGGTGTCGCCGCGAATGGCTCAAAAATTTCCTTTGCCCAGCTCATCCCCGTAGCGAAAGGGTTTTATCGAACTTCGGCGATTAGCGTCCCGAAAAAATATGTTGATCCTGATCCGGCGGACGCGGCACGGATTATTGCCGAGCGTGATTTTAAAAATGAAGTGCTGAATAAAATTACGAACTCGCAATTATGGTCGGGAAGCTTTGTCGCGGCTGCTGGAATCAGCACTTCATCTGAGTTCGGTTCACAACGTACTTATAACGGCAAACGTCAGAGCGTCCATCAAGGATTGGATTATCGGGCGGCAGTTGGCACCCCTGTTCGCGCGATCAATGGCGGCAAAGTCATCATCGCGCGCGACCTTTATTATGAAGGCAATTGCGTAGTCATAGATCACGGACAGGGCTTGCTCTCGCTTTATTTTCATCTGTCCCAATTTAAAATTAAAGAAGGCGATACTGTGACAAAAGGTCAGCAGATTGCGCTTAGCGGAGGCACCGGACGCGTGACGGGGCCGCATCTGCATTTAGCGGTAAGATGGCAGGGAAGCTATGTGAATCCGGCGACTTTGCTGGGATTGAAGATGTAGCGCAAACTTTCCAGTTTGCGTTTTTTCTCAGCGAATTATCTTCTTTTCCACAAAGTCATTTGTATCCGAAAACGCAAACTGGAAAGTTTGCGCTACTTTTATGAACCAAATTTTACCTAAAGATCGAATCGTAGTCGCCCTGGATGTTGAGACTCCGGGGCAGGCGTTGGCGCTGGTCGAAAAATTGCGTGGATTGGTTGGGATGTTCAAGATCGGAAAGCAACTTTTTACAGCAGTAGGCCCGGACATCGTTCGCCAGGTTGTTGGGATGGGCGAAAAAGTTTTTCTTGATCTGAAATTCCATGACATTCCGAACACCGTGGCGGCAGCTGGCGTTGAAGCGGCGCGGCTGGGTGTGAGTATTTTTAATGTACATGCGCTGGGTGGTTCGGCTATGATGCGGGCGACGGTTGAGGCCGTGAACAACCTGAGTGAACGAGAGAATTTGCCCAAGCCTCTGATTTTAGCAGTGACGGTTTTGACGAGCCATGATCAGGATTCGTTACGTGAAATTGGAATTGAGGCAGAGATCAAAGATCAGGTCAGACGGTTAGCGCAACTTGCTTCAGCCTCGAAAATTGATGGTGTAGTTGCTTCTCCGCACGAAATTGTGTCGCTTAGAACGGCGATTTCTAATCCTGAGTTTGTCATTTTGACACCAGGCGTGCGTCCTGTCGGTGCGGCTCTCAATGATCAAAAGCGTGTGATGACTCCGGGTGAAGCCGTAGCAGCAGGTTCAGATTATCTGGTGATTGGCCGACCGATTACAGGTGCGGATGATCCGGCGGAGGCAGTGCAAAAAATTATTAAAGAAATCGAACAAGTCGGAACTTGAGGCGTGTAATAATCGCATCGAGTAATGACGCGACCAAAAAGCCCTTAGTAACAGTCGCATAATTTTTGAGAAAATTTAACATGCTTCATAAAATTATCAGTTCTGTATTGGTAGGACTTATTTTTGTCGCTTTTACCGAACGTGTAATATCGGCTCAGCCTGCTAAGAAAAATTCTCCTGCTCCAACTGCTGAACAGCCCGCTCAGATTCCGCAGGGGCAGGTTAAATTAACTCCTCCAAACAAAACCGTAGAAACGCTCGCTACTAATATTATTCCTGTTTCGACAGGCCCGTTTCAGGTGGGAGAAAAACTGAGTTTTAATGTTTCATGGGCGAATTTCCCGTCCGCCGCGCGAATGGAAATGGAAGTCGCCGGACAAGGTTCTTATTTTGGCAGGCAAGGGTATCAATTGAAAACAAAAGTCCAAACAGTGGGCAGTGTCCGTTCGATGTTCCGCGAAGTTGATAATCAATACACGTCGTACCTGGATGCAAAAACACTTTTACCGTTTCGCTCCGATAGCACAGTTCGGCAGGGACTGAAAAATGAAGACGATTCCATTATTCTTGATCATCAAAAGAAATTAGTTCGATATGGTGATAATTCAGAAGTCGCGATTGGCGCGGAAGCGCTGGATTTGCCCTCGCTGATTTTCAGTTTACGGTTACGGGATTTTGGTTCTGAATTGAAGTCAAAGAAAATTTCTACGTTGTACGGCAAGCAAATTATCGAAGTCGAAGTCACAGCGAAGCAAAAAGAAAAAGTCTCAACGCAAGCCGGAAAATTTGACGCGATCCGACTTGAACTAAAAGCTAAAACTAAAGATAAAGGCGATTATCGGGTCAGTGTTTGGTTTACCGACGATAAATCGAAAATGCCTGTGTTGTTCGTTTCCAAGCTTTCTTTCGGTGAACTCAGGGCGGAGCTGACACAGGCGACGGTTAAAGTTCCTAACAAAGTTAATATTTCTCCGGTTGATACTAAATCCGGCGAAATCGCTTTAAATAATTCCGGCAACATCGGAATTATTCTCCAACGCACAGATGTCACGCCCTCTGAATTTGAAACTGCTCTCCCATTTTCCGTTGGTGAAACAATTAATTATGACATTGCCTGGGCGAATATTGGCACCATTGGAAAGCTAAACCTGAACCTTTTACAGCGCGGAATATTAGAAGACAAAGTCGTTCTGGAAATGACCGGCGAGCTGTCAACCATCGGGGCTGTAAGATCAGTTGTGAACTTGAATGATACCTTCAAAAGCTACGTTCAGGCGAATTCATTAACCCCGCTTAAGACTGAAACGACCATTCACGAAGGCAAGCGAAACAAACAAATCATCGCCACCTATCTTTCTGATAATTCGGTTCGATTGGATAATGGGACGCATTTCCCCGTGCCTGCGAATACACTTGATCTGGTTTCCCTTTATTATTCAATTCGTGCCAGTGATCTGACCATTGGCAAAAGTCAGGTTTTCAATTTCGTTGATGCCAATCATCGGCCTCGCTCATTAAATATTAAAGTCGTCAAAAAGGAATCCATCAATAGCGCGCTAGGCGTTCGCGAAGCTTTGCAACTCGATATTACTAACCTTGAGACCAATCAATTGATGGCGCAGACCTGGATCACAAATGATCCGAAGCGCATTCCGTTGTATATAGTTGCCCGCCTTTCTTTTGGTGAATTGCGGCTCTCTGTCAAAACTACCGTCAACACAAAATAAGAATTTTTTTATCACATAAATGCTACTTGCCCTCGCGCTCCTCAGCCTTTAGGATGCCTTAGCTCCAGCTGTTCCCCTCCAGAATTAATCAAAGAACTTCCCTTTTTCCCATCGAAAACCTTCAGGGAGGCGATCTTGGATTCCAATATAGTAGTGTCAAGAATTGAAAAAGAACGAGTATTTCATAACAAAGAGTTTGCGGAACGTGGTAGAGATAGAATTAATTCAGTTTATTTAGTTACTAATCGAAGTACCAGATTGTATGAAGAATTAATCGTTGAAGATGCCAAAAATAGCCACGTGCTGGAATATGGATGTGGCCCGCATAGCTATGCTTTTTATATGGCACGGCACGGAGCCAGAGTGCAGGGCATTGATATTTCCGACGAAGCCATTGAGCAAATGCGCGAACGGTCAAAACATCGTCCTTTCCCTGAACGTGTTTCATTTCAGCGAATGAATGCTGAAGTGCTGGAATTTCGCGACAATGAATTTGATTTGGTAACAGGTCGCGCAATCCTGCATCACCTTGATTTACGCGCCTCATTCAAAGAAATTGCCCGAACCTTAAAGCCTACCGGAAGAGCGGTCTTTGTTGAACCGCTCGGACATAATCCCATCATTAATTATTTTCGCAATCGGACGCCAGAACTCAGAACTGAAGATGAACATCCATTGCTAATGAAAGACCTTGAAATGGCCAAAGAATATTTTGGCAGAGTAGATGTTTATTATTATCATTTAGCCGGATTAGCGGCTACGCCTTTTGCCGGCATGAAAATATTTGATCCGGTTCTTAAAACTCTTGATGCAGTAGATCAGGTTATTTTCAAATCTCTTCCGTTTGTCAGAAAACACGCGTGGGCTGTAGTCCTGGCGTTTTCTGTGCCTAAATCTTAAAACAAAATAGAAATCGAGTGCTTTGTATAGAATGATTAAATACAAACCTCGATTTTCGTTTGCCTTCTAGTTGAAAATGGTTTTCAATTGCAATATAATGAAATTTCTGTTTCGTTGGTAATTGTAAATTTTGGTATTTGGACATCTTCATGGCTGCAACCTCCGTCACCTCTACTGTTACTCAACCCGCTGTAACCACGGCTCCTAAATTACTTTTGGTCGGAAATCCCAATGTTGGAAAATCTGTTATTTTCGGGTTTTTAACGGGAAAGTATGTGACTGTCTCGAATTATCCTGGAACTACGGTTGAGGTTTCGCGCGGAGCTATGCGCTACGGCGGCTCCGATTGGCAAGTGATTGACACGCCCGGTGTGAATTCGCTCATTCCACAATCTGACGACGAACGCGTCACGCGGGATTTGTTGATTTCTGCGCAGCCGGATTTAATTGTGCAAGTGGCAGATGCGAAGAATTTGCGACGGACTTTGTTAATTACTTCGCAGCTCGTGGAATTCCAAAAGCCAATGATTCTGGTGCTGAATCTAATGGATGAAGCCCGCGACCGTAACCTTGAAATTGATGCTAAAGGAATCAGCGAACTTTACGGAATCCCCGTCATCGAAACCGTCGCCATTGACGGCGAAGGCTTGGATCAACTGCATAAATTATTAGGGCGCGCTCGCATCCCGAATGATCCTCTCAAAATGCAGCGGCAACAATTTTTATCTGAAGAAACGACAGGCAGCTTACCTGCAGCGTTAACCGTAGAATGGTTGCAAACGCGTGACCCTGAACTGCGCCAGGCGGTTGAAGATGCGCTTGGCACAAACAAAGAATTTTCCGCCGAAGAACGTGTCCAGATGCGTCGCACCGCAGGCAAGCTGGAAGCACTTCGGCAGGAATTTCTAGATGAAGTCGTTGCCAAATTTAAGAAAACAATTCCGAGCGTCACCTCCGAAATCAAAACAGATCGTGTGCTGCAATTTGCCATTGCTTGTTTACTTTTGGGCTTTGGATATTTCCTGCTGACAGAAGCGACACGGCTGAGTAATGCGATTTTTCGCACAAGTATTCCAACGCTTTTTGATGTCGTGAATAATTGGATTAATGCCAGCGTGCTACCCGTGGTTCAGCCACCGCTTGGAGTCTTTGGAGAAATTCTTTTTGGTCAAAAAAATGATGCTACTGGAGCCTTTGAAAACGGCTTATTGCATCCGTTCCTCGCACAGTTAATTTTTCTGGTTCTGCCGGTGATGATTCCGCTGGGATTTGTCATCACGCGCTCCAAACTTTTTGCGGATAAGCTCGGACGTTGGACCCGTGAAGCACGTACCGGAATCCCATTATTATTGGTTGTTCTGCTGCTGATGTTCGAATTTGTAGGCGTCATCGGAGCCGGAACTTTTGTTGATTTCTTTGAAACTACGCTCTTCAATAATAACCTGAATCCGTTCCTTCAGCGTGTGATTCCGCCCGGATTTATCTACGATTTTTTCATTGGAAAATACGGTCTCGTTTCGATGGGATTGACCTACGCGTTAGCGATTGTTTTGCCAATTGTGACGACATTTTTTATCGCGTTCGGGTTACTCGAAGACAGCGGATATTTGCCGCGTTTGGCGATTCTTTCTGATCGGATTTTCCGGTTTATGGGCTTGAATGGCAAAGCCGTTTTGCCAATGGTTTTGGGCCTCGGCTGCGATACGATGGCGACGATGACAACTCGTATTTTAGCGACGAAAAAAGAACGCGTAATCGCAACTTTGTTGTTAGCGTTAGGCGTTCCCTGTTCCGCGCAACTCGGAGTCATTCTTGGCATCAGTGCCAGCTTAAGCATCGGCGCAGTCATCACAATTTTCGGCGTCGTACTCTCGCAAATGATGCTGGTTGGCTGGCTCTCTTCGAAGCTCATCAAAGGCGAACGCGGCGATTTTATTTTTGAAATTCCACCGATTCGCATCCCGCAACTTTGGAACGTCTGGACGAAAACCTGGATTCGGTTGAAATGGTACGTCAAAGAAGCGCTGCCGTTGTTCGTGCTCGGAACCCTGATTTTATTTATCCTTGATCGCCTGCGAATTCCGACTCCGTGGGGAACGCACAGCGGATTAGATTTAATTGAATCCGCGCTCTCGCCCGTCGTGCAGGGAGTTTTGCATTTGCCGAAACAGGCAGCGCAGGTTTTATTGCTCGGATTTTTGCGTCGTGATTACGGAGCCGCCGGATTATTTGCAATGGTTGAAGCGAAAACCATGGACTCCGTACAGATCGTCGTCGCGCTGATTACGCTGACCCTGTTCATCCCATGCGTCGCAAATTTCTTCATGATGATCCGTGAACACGGCGTCAGAAAAGCGATGTATATGCTGGCGTTTATCACTCCTTTCGCGATTGCTGTTGGTGGCGCGGTGAGCTGGATTTTGCGGACTCTAAATATTCATTTTTAATATTTAGACAGGATTTACAGGATGAACAGGATTTTGTAAGAGGGTGTTGATAATCTTGTTCATCCTGTAAATCTTGTCTAAAAAAATATGAGACTAACTGAAGAAATTGTAGCGTTACTTAAATTAATCGAAAGAAAATCTGATCTTTCAGGAATTTCAAGCGACGCGATTGAAGATGCTGTACACGAAGGACTGATCGCACAGAATGGTCACGACGCAAAAAAACTGACTGCTTCCGGCAAGCAAACTCTCACGCAAATTCAGAACGCTTTAATCACCGCCGATCAGCTTTCAATTGATGAAAACGCCAAAATCGCCTACCTCAGTCAGAACAATTATCCACGTTTTCAAAAGCTCTCCTCGTTCGGATTATTCCCTGGAATTCCGATCAGCCTCAAGCAGCGTTATCCAAGTTTTGTGATTCAATGCGAAGAGACACAAATTGCGCTGGAAGAGGAAATTTTGAAGGATATTTTTGTTTGGAGAAAATAGGTGAAATACGTCAAATCATCAGCTAAAACGCTAGAATATCATAAGAAAACTTATTAGGAAGTAGATACCGTTAATCGTTTAACGATATCTACTTCTTGACTGCACGTTATAAGTAATATTAACGAAATTTGCGAGAAACAACACTCGCAAGAAAAGCGACTAGCAACCAATTTGGAATACCGGAATTGTCAATTTCGCGCTATCCGTAACAGTCACTGTGTTTAAATTCCCAGCTCCATCGAGCGTTTTGACCCCTCCAACATCTCTGAATCTGATGAAGATGCCAGAGACTGCCAGGTCATTAGTTGTCCAGACACGAAGGTTTCCTGTTTGCTTGCCTTTGAGAGTGGTGAAAAGCCCGGGAGGCGAGATATCTGAAAGAATCGCCTGTAATTGAGTTCCGCCTAAAGTATTCGCAGTACTATTGCGCGAGTTAGTGTTATTAGTGAGCAGCCAATCGAGTGAACCAAGTGGACCGATCTGGGAATTTAGATTTCCGGCTAAACGATTGATAACGACGAAATTCTGATTCATTCCGCCTGGCTTAAGGACAGGGTTCACTCCAACAGCCCTTGGCAATTTACCATAACTTACACCGTCAAAATTCAAAGTCGAATTATAACCACTCGCTACCGCTGGAGTACCACTAAGCGCTTCAATTACTTGAGCGGGATAACCAGTTGTAAGACCTGAATTGATAGAGAGTGCGGTCTGTCCGGTAAGATTATTAAAATTGATAGGGACGCCGTTGAGATCAGTCGCAACGACAATCAAATATCCACTGTTGAGCGGGTCAATCTCAGACGCAGTTATCGGTACTGTCAGACCAGGTGCTAAACATAAAGCCATATCAGCAGAGCCGCCATTTGCAATGAAGAAGAGGTGTAGATTAGCCGTAGAAGTTGAACTTGTATTAGTGATATTCATAGTAGTGTCATTCACTACTAATTGACCCGTACTGTCAGCAATTGTTGTCTGAGACGCATAATAGTTGAAAACCAACACCGACCCTTTTGTCGGTTGCGTGATAGGCGGAGGTTGTCCTGGAATGGTTTGCGCGGCTGCGATGGTCGCGGTGAGTAGTACGCAGAAAAAAACCGTCACAAGACGCGCAAATGAACAGAAACTTAAGATAGGTGATTTCATATTGATCTCCGAAGGGCATTAATTATTGATTGACTCCCCGTACTATTGCTAAACTGGAGCCATAAACATCGTTGTGATTTAAAAAATACTGGATGAACAACCATAGCCTTAATGAGGTGTGAAAGAGCAAGCTAGAACACTGCATTGTAAGGACTATAAAAGAACTGCTTAATTCAGTAGGATAGAGGTGAACTCTATCAGCTGACTAGAAGTCTGTCGAGTAAATAATTGTAAAAAAAGTTGAAAAATTGAGCCTATACAAATTTGTTATGTTACTAAAAAGTGGCGAAGCGCATCTCAAAGCCGAATCAATGGCGATGGAAATAGCCGAGTTAGACGAATTGGATGTATGTCCTTTTCCGTACGAAGATTGCCGTTGGTTACAGAGTGAATTTGCGGAAAACTTAGATGACCTAACCGCAGATTTAAATATGTGGTTTATGGCAATTGCAGGTCCAATCAGTTGGGGAAAGAAAACTTTGTCCTGATCAGAAGAGAAGATATTAAAGGTGCGTAATGACCTACGCTATAGTTTTTTTGAAACGTATCCGATGTATGCCTGGCTTAAAATGCACATCACGAAAGAAAATACACCTGACCTTTACGAAAATTTCCAATCTTCAGAACAGCTCAGAAAAATGCTCTGCGAGTTAATGGAATTTATGTTATCAGAAAAATACCTACATAATGAAATGAGGTGACCATCCTTATTTTAAAGCTTTTCCCTCAACCAAAACCGAAATCGAAGAATTCAAACTCCGTCCACGATACACACGCTGCGTAGCCTTCTGAAAATCTCCATCCTTCGCTTTCGGAATCTCCATAAACTTCTGCGGATTACGATCCACCAATGGAAACCAAGAGCTTTGCACCTGAATCATTACGCGATGACCTTTGCGAAAAGTGTGGTAGACATCCGGCATCGCGAATGAAATTTCCGCAGGCTGATTTGGAATCATTGGCTCCGGTTTTTCAAAGCTCTTGCGGAATTTTGCGCGGAACGGCTCGCCATGCACCAACTGCTGATAACCGCCCATTTGCACAGCATTTTCAGGCAAACGTTGCCCGGCTGGTGCTGGCGGAGTCGGAAAGGTATTTGGATAAACGTCAATGACTTTGACGACAAAATCTGAATCCGTACCCGAAGTTGCAACATTCAAATTCACTTTAATCGGTCCCGCAATCGTTAGATCATTTTCCAAAATTTCAGTTTTATACACTAAGACATCAGGACGTTGCGCGGCGAAGCGTTGATCTTCAGTCATGTAATCGGAAGTCATTCCATCAACGGTATAACTCAAGTATGGTACAGGGCGACTTGGATCGCTGACGTATTCATCGAAGGCACTATTTTCAGGGGGTGCGGTCGTTTTCAATTGTCCACCCGCCTGCAAAAATAACGTCATTGGCACAGCGTCTTTTGGTGGCCATTGACTGTGTTTACGCCATTCGTTCAGTCCTGTGACGAACATCGAAGCTTCGGGGATTTCATTATTTTTATCTTTGAGGAAGTGCATGAAAAACGGGAACTGAATTTGCTCGCGGAAATATTCGCCCGTCTTCACGCCGAAATTTAAATTG
Source organism: Blastocatellia bacterium (assembly GCA_043736395.1). GTDB lineage: Bacteria > Acidobacteriota > Blastocatellia > RBC074 > RBC074 > JAFDVL01. The sequence goes on from JAYTCQ010000066.1 coordinate 21,297, forward strand.
CCGAGTTTGTCACCACTCCCGCGCGACCATCCGCCGTGTGACCACGGACCCATTGCCAGCACGTTGATCGTGCCAGGATTTTGTTTTTCGACGGCGCGATAAATATGAAATGGCCCCATCGGGTCTTCGGCATCAAACCATCCGCCAACATTGAGCACTGCGCATTTTACGTTGTTCATGAATTTCCATAACGAACGCCCCTGCCAAAATTCATCGTAGTTCGGATGGTCTACGATCTCTTGCAAGTACGTCGCTTTGCCTTCGAAAAATTTCTGATTGGCTTCACTCAGCGTCCCCATATTCAGAAAAAAATCGTAGGCATCCGGCGTACCCATATCGAACGGCACACGCGGGCGCGGCGTTTCGGGATCGCCCTTGCGCGGCGTGAAAAATCCATAGAATCCAAAATTCGCGGCTAGCATAAACGCACCGTTGTGATAGACGTCATCGTTGATGTAATAGTCCGCCGTCGGAGCCTGCGGCGAAGCGGCTTTCAACGCCGGATGCGAATCAATAATGCTGGCGGCAACGTGAAATCCGGGTTGCGAAATCCCGATCATTCCGACTTTGCCGTTGTGGTTCGGAATATTTTTCAGCAGCCATTCAATCGTGTCGTACGTGTCAGAACTTTCGTCAATATCTTTGTTCGATTTTTTATTCGGGACGTGCGGGCGAACCTGCTGAAATTCGCCTTCGGACATGTGACGCCCTCGCGCATCCTGATAGACAAAAATGAAACCTTCTTTTTCAAAATGTTCAGACGGCCCAAGCGATGCGCGATAGTTGTCTACGCCGTAAGGCGCGACGTTATAAGGCGTACGCGTGAGAAGAAATGGATAAGTTTGCGCGGTGTCTTTCGGCGTATAAATTGACGTGAAAATTCGTACGCCATCACGCATCGGAATTGAATATTCGTATTTCGTGTACCGTGCCCGAACGTTGTCTACGGATTGTGCGAAGACGTGCGTTGCGGCTAATAAAATCAATAGGATCGTTGAGATTTGAAGACGAAGGAGTTTCATTTTTGATGCCCGAATATTTGTTTACAACCGAGTCAGTACCACCTGCGGTAGCGGATGGTGGAGCCGTCCATTAGGGAAAATTGTTGCTACAGTTGAATCAAAAAAAAAGCGTACTACAAACGTCCCGTTTGTAGCTCCGTTCGGAATCGCAAGCGAGACGTTTACGATACACTTTTTTTTACACTCATCAGATGCACAATCATTAGCGCGATGGCTCCGAGCGTGATGCCAAAAATTGCCGGAGGCAAGTTGTAATAGCCTTTTCCTTCACTAAAATAATGAACCGCAAATGTCACGCTCACTGAAACGAACATCGCCGCCAGAGCTGCATTTGCTTTCACTTTTTTTGAATATAGTCCCACGACTAACGGCAACATCAACGCCGCCGTCAGTAAAGTATAGAATATCGTCAGAGCCGAATACACAGTTTCGAGGACGACGGCTAACAACGCCGCCAACGCACCGCAAACAATGGCACTCCATCGTGCGACGCGTACCAGCTGATCGCCCGTCGCCGCAGGGTTGATATAACCTTTGTATAAATCTTTACTCAGCGAAGTCGTCAGCACGAATAATAACGCATCTGCGGCGCTGAGTTCAGCCGCGAACACGGCAGCCATCAGCAGCGCTCCCAGCGCGAAGGGCAGGGAATTCGTCAGCAACATCGGCAACGCAGTTTCTGTTTTTTCCAGCCCCGGAAATTGGACGCGGGCGATTAATCCAATCACGGCGGGAACGGCGGCAAATATCAGCAAACCTACGCCGTTAATCGCCGCTCCGATCTTGACGGTTTTTTCATCTTTTGCACCGAAAAGCTTTTGTAAAATCCCCGGCGAAATAATAAATGCCGGGCCAAGTGTTGCGAGATATTTTAATTCGTTGCCCGCGAATTGCGGCGTTCCGAAGTCCAACGCTCCCGGCTTGACCTGATTCAGTAAAAAGAAAAGCGCGATGGCGAAGCCTGATAATTTCACGGCAAGCTGCAAGATATTTACGCGTACGGTGGAATGCAATCCGCCCAGCGCGAAATAGGTTGTTGCAACAAAAGCAGCCAACCAATACCCCACAATTTTCGGAATGCCGCAGACCGTGAATAATACTGCCGCCCCGATAAATTGTCCTGATAAGACAATTTGCGATCCGATCCAGAGCAAAACCGCTGTGACATTGCGCACGCGCGCGTCGTAGCGGAATTCTAAATAATCGCCAATCGTATACAGATTTTGTTCCTTCGCGACACGCCAGATTTTCGGGCCAACCGTGAAGGCAAGTACCAGCGATCCGATCCCCGCCGAACCAACCCACCACCACGCCGTCAATCCATCGCGGTAACCAATCCCCGTCGCCCCAATCGTCGAACCCGCACCAATATTGGCTGCCAGCAACGTCGTAGCGATATAGCCCGCGCCCAGCCCGCGCCCGGCGACAAAAAAATTACTGGAACCACTTGTTTTGCGCGAAGCATAAATGCCAACGCCAACCATGATGAGGGCGTAGATGATGAGTATTGATAGATAGGTCATAGGGGCAAATTAGTTAGTGACGCCTGAGCGAATAAAAATCCTTTATGCGCGCTTCTAATGTCTCCGCGCTGGCAAACGACCGTGGCGAGCGAGTATTTGCATGTAGTCCCGGCTTCAGCCGGAATGTCGTAATGATGGGAGTCCTTCCGCCTGAAGGCGGGACTACATGCGCGAGCGGCGTTGCACGCGCTCCAGTCGCTCCGCATTTAATAAGTTCACAGCTTCCGATCAAATTTAAATTCCTTCACCGCTTTTTCTAATTCCAATTCCAACCGCGCCTGTTCTCGCTCCGCTTCTTTTTTTTCTTTCGTAATTTGTTCGAGGCGCGTTTCTTGTGTATTGGCTTTGGCGATGTAGCGAGCAATTAATTGTCTGGCTCCGATTGTGCTTTTTAATTTCTCAATATTTTCGCGCAGTCGTTTTTGATCTTCGCTGATTTCCTGCGCTTCACGGTTCAGCGACAATATTTGAAGTCCGGCGGTTTTGCTGCGAAATTTCAGTTCAATAATTTTTTCGAGTTCGGTCTGAATGCCTCCATCAATGTAATTCTGTGCGACAAACAAATCAATCTCCTTCGAGGTCAGCGTAGAAATTTGGTAGCTGTCCATCAACGCGCGATTTTCCGTAACAGATAATTCCGTACTCGCGTGCGGAGCTAAATTGATTCGAAAACGATAGATGTCATCCGTCTTAATTTCTGGCTTGGTAGTCTCACTGGAAAGTGCCCATTCGGCGCGAATCGGATGTTCGATGAAGACGATGCGCAGGTGGTCTGTTTGATTTTTGATCGTATAAATTTTCTTTTCGGTTTGGTAATAATGCGCCTGAAAAACTCCATTCACGGCACGTACTATGAATATATTTTTTCGATCAATTTTTTTATGAACTTCGTTTGCCCGCGTACTGACGAGCGTAGCCAAATCAACGGCAAATGTGATGACCTGTTCTTCGCCGGGTTTGAGCCGATCAATCGTCGCTTCGCCCGCGTACGCGTCACCTTCCAGCACAGTCATCGCGCCGCTTTCAAACGTGAGCGACGAAGTATTTTTCAGTAACATTCCGCTCATCGGACGAGTTTCATTTTCTGCTTCATTGAAAACCGAAACGCGTTCGCCCTGCATTTTCGTTTGCAGGATTGGAATCAATGCTGAGCGATCCCGCTTCACAGTGACGGGCAGTGCGACGCGATATTCGAATAAATCTCCGATTTCATTTCCCGAAGCAGCAGTGACGATACCCGCGTCTTCATTGGCGATGGCATCGCTTAAAGAGGTTCTTGGACCACTCCTTGTTAGTATTTCATGGCCACCTGAACCTGCGCTTCCTGATCCACCACCACTCCCCATTCCTCCACCTTTATTTCCACCACGACCCATACCCATACCTTCACCTGAGCCACCACGCAATTCATCCGCCGTCACGATTTGTGGATCAAGACTTAAATCTTTATGAATCGCTTTCACTTCGCGATGCCGATAGAGCGGTTGTTGCAATGGCTGAATAAAAGAATTTGGCGAACCTGAAACCATGGATAATTGCACGTCCGTCCAATCTTCATCGCTGACATTGTCTGCGATTGCCCAGCCTTGAAAAAATGGTTTCCCTTCGGCGTCGAGGACTACGCGGTAGCTGGTTTTCCAGATCGGGGCGGCGATGGTGTAACTGACAATCATCTCGCGTGCGCCTTCGCCGTCCGAAGTGATCGTGATCGTTTTGGAATCGCGCCGCCGCGCCGAAGCCGTAGCATTCGCAAATTCCGTGAGGTCATGATTGGTTCCTTCTTCGAGCAATTTTATCGAACGCACTTCGCTGAGATCGAAGCTCTGCAATTCGCCGGATTCAGATTTGATGACTAAGGTTTGGACGAAGTTTTGCGGCTTGGAATCTTCAACCGGAGTGCGTTTTTCTTCGACTGTGATGAGCGCGCCGGAAGCTGCACGGTTATTCGCCGTCACCGCAATTTTCGCGCCTTGCAATTGCTTCAATACGCCCAACATTCCACCGATTTCTTTGCCGTCGGAAGCGGCTTCAATATTGAATGGAATTTCGCTCAGCCTGGCTGAAGGCGGAGCCGAGGAATTATAGCTGACGGCTCCGATGCGACCTTTGCCGAGGTCTAAAACAATCAACGATTTTAGTACGTCATCCACCTGCGATTGCTTGAAGGACAAATTGATTTCAGCATTCCCCGTGATCGTCCCGCGCCGTTCAAGATACGCGATTCCGTTGGAGTAAAGAATCACGCGGGAGATCGGGAGTTCGGATTGGGGATTGGGGATTGCGGAGTTGTTGCGCGATTGCGCATTGATTGAAATGAAGAGGAGAAAACACAGAGCAACAGACGATAAAAAATTCATAAAAATTATCCTGGACGAAGAAAATTATTCAGCCGTGAATACGGTTGTTTTGGAGGTTTGGGATTGTTCGACGAGCCGTGTCAGTAGCCCGCGCGTGAGCAAGGGCTGC
>JAYTCQ010000067.1:0-16521 GCA_043736395.1 Blastocatellia bacterium
GCGTTGGTGTCGGCGTTGGTGTCGGCGTTGGTGTCGGCGTTGGTGTCGGCGTTGGTGTCGGCGTTGGTGTCGGCGTTGGTGTCGGCGTTGGTGTTGGAGTCGGCATCATACACGGACCACAATAATCCTGTTCGTGTCCGGCGTTCGGTGTGCCGTTTTCATCAAAATGCCCAGCACCTCCTGGATTGAAAACAGCATTACAACTTAATGTCAGAGTAATTAAGTTAGCCGGGTCGTCAGCTCTGCCAGCAACGTGGCAGATGGTAATTTTATCTGGAGCCTTACACGGTATACAAACTTGTGCTTCAATTGCAGTAGCTAAAGCTATTGCTTTAGAGACTGGTAATCTGAAGGCTAAAATTGATACAACGAAGAAAAGGCAAACTATGCTTGTTATGGCTGATTTTTTCATTGAGTGTCCTTAAGTTACGTTATAGATCCCACCTATAACAGTTAATTCAATTATCTAGCTTTATCGGGGTTGATAAATTCTTAAGCCAGATAACAGAGCAGCGATTTTTTTACTTATTTTTTATTTTTTCGAGTAATAAACATAGCTCTCGCTATTGCTGTCGAAAAAGTTAATAACAAACAGTAATAACAAGCATATTTTTCTCTTTTGCTGAAAATCTAAAAGAGAAAATGTACTAGCCTGACAAATCTATTTAATAGTTTGGGGAGATTTTAATTTTCTAACTTAATCTGAATAAAATATTCAGATTATTATAAACAATAGACTTAATTTAAGAAATATAGCAGTCTATTACGCGATAAAAAGTACCTGAACCGCAAATCTAAACAAACCATTGTGGTAATAGTATTAGTTGGTACTTTCAAATTTTTTGTGGTCATAGTGAATCTAGCACCTGTAAGTTATACAGTCAAGCCTTGTTTATTCAATTACTAAACAAACAACGATAAACAATGTCTAATATCGATCATTTAATAGTTAGTAGTAAGTTAACCTAACTTTTACTGGATTAAGAATATTCAATAGGATAATTTCATATGATTTAACAGTTTTAAACCTCAAATAAAAAAGTCTTTTCATTTAAATTAATTTCTTGTAGTATATTCAGGTTCACAATGAACACTATTTCCCCCTAATTTCACCAACTTGTCACAGTTGCGAGAACAAGTTGATGACGCGTTCTTGATTGTTTTTCATTAGGTTTTGCTTAAAACGAGCGTTTACGTTTGAAATAAACCATCTACGCTAGTGATTGGTGCAATATGGCCTTTTTCCCCCACTTCAAGACCATATTAAATTTGGAATGCATCTTAAATTATCTATATAAATTAAGTGCTCAATAAAATTTAGCTTTGCTTTTTTAAACTGGAAATTATTTGAGCCTCTCTCGAAAGTACTGGTCAGAGTAGCGCACTAATTACACCACATCTCTCGACAAAACTTAAACGGATTTATAGGAATATGGATATTGCATTTGAGCAGAAAATAATTGCCTCACCTGAAGCACTGGTCAGCGTTATTGCCGGGGAATCCGTCATTCTGAATTGCCAAAATGAGCAATATTATGGACTGGATGAAATTGGCACTGAGATGTGGACGAAGCTGACGACCAGCCCAACAATTCAATCTGCTTACGAAACATTACTACAGGAATACGACGTAGATGCCGAACTTCTACGTCAGGATATTTGCGAGCTGTTAGGCAATTTAAAAGCACAAGGCTTAGTCGAAATCCATGCTGCGTAAATGGCAAAAATTCCAGGAGCTTTCGTGGGCGGAAAAATTTCTGCTGGCGCAAACCTTCGTATTATTGCCCATCAACGTTTTGGGATTACGGCTACTGGGATTTCGCCGGTGGCAATCTGTGTTGGAGCGAATGATCACAAGTCAGCGAACCAGCAATACCGATGTAACTACTGCGCAAGGCATCGCCCGCGTAGTCAATAGTGCCTCGGCACAATTTTTTCGTAACGTTTGCCTGCCACGCTCAATGACTTTGTGGTGGATGCTGGGACGTCGTGGAATAGCCAGTGAGCTTCGCATCGGAGTCCGCAAGGAAGACAATATTTTTACAGCCCACGCCTGGCTGGAATGTCAGGGAATTGTCTTGAACGATAGCGCAGAGGTAGGGACTAATTTTACTCCCTTTGCCGAAAGGTTTGATCTAATTAATGAGTGGAATCGCGGGAATATTTAATCGTGATGGTCGCCCCGTAGATCGGGAACTGTTCACACGTACATTGGAATCCCTTTCGCATCGTGGCCCGGATGGCAACGATCAATGGGTCAATGGGAATATTGCGCTCGGTCATCAGATGATGTGGACTACACCAGAAGCGCACCACGAAACTCAGCCACTGGTAGACGAAAATAAACATTTTTGCTTAGTGATGGACGGACGCGTAGACAATCGCGTCGAAGTCAAGAAAGCTCTTGCGGATGCTGGCTTCGCCGTTCGTAAAGATACCGATGCCGACATCATGCTGCGCGCCTACGAATGCTGGGGTGAAGCCTTCCCCTTCCGCATCGTCGGCGATTTTGCCGTAGCAATTTGGGATGTTCGCAAACGCCATCTTTTCTGTACACGCGATGTTTTTGGAGTGAAGCCTTTCTATTACGGCCTCCACGGCAATTCATTTATTTTTAGTTCTGAGGTTCGTTCGTTTTTTGCTGATCCCACATTTCCGTGCGAGCCAAATGAAGGCGTAGTCGGAGAGTTTCTGGCGAATGCAATTACGAGTAAAGAAGAAACGCTCTATCAGCAAATGTTTCGCATCCCGCCTGCACATTTTTTGATCGTTGATAACAACGGCATCAAGAAGGAGCGGTATTGGGATTTCGATCCGAAAAAAGAAGTTCGATATGGTAATGATGCAGAATACGCCGAACATTTTTTAGAACTGTTTACAGAAGTATTGACGCAGCACATGCGTTCAGATCGTCCAGTCGGCGCAGATTTGAGTGGGGGGTTGGATTCATCAGCGATCGTTTGCTTAGCACATTCACTCTTCGCAAAAGGTGTCTTACCAAAAAACGGTTTTGAGACCTTCTCGTTAATGTTTCCTGATCACAAAGAAGCCGACGAAAGTAAATATATCAATGATGCGATTAAGATGTGGGATGTAAATGCCAATTTACTTGCCCCGGCTTATAACCATTCAATTTATGCCAAATCAGTAGAGCATTCATGCTATTTTCCCAGTCCGCCAAATGGTCGCATGATGGATTCGATGAAAGCTTCAGCACAGGAAAAAAACTTTCGTGTGATGTTAACAGGAATCGGTGGTGATGAATTTTTAACGGGAAGCCCTTTTCATTGTGCCGATTTACTAAAACAGGGACGTTTTTTTGATGCTAACAAACAGGCAAAGAATTACCAGAAGATTTATACGTCAGGGTCTTCACCGTTGTTGCGTTATGGGGTGTTTGAAATAATTAGGCACATTATTCCTCCTAACTTATTACAAATCATCAGAACCCTTCGGCACGGGAAAAAAGCAACTACCTTTTCAATCCCGCTAACTACAGAATTTATAGAGCGGATAAAACTTCGAGAACGATTGCGCAGGTTTAATTACGCGACATTTGATAGCTTTGCACAAAACGATATCAATCAAATTATACAGAGTGGATGGATCCCATTCAGGTTTGAGATGGAAGAATGCAGTACGACTTTATTTAATCTTGAATATCGTTTTCCGTTGCATGATCGGCGAATAGCGGAATTTTGTCTGGCTTTGCCAGAGGTGCAACGATGGCGTGGCATCCAAACCAAATTTATTTTGCGGCAAGCAATGAAAAATATTCTTCCGGAAAGTATTCGTCAGCGCACAAATAAAGGCGACTTTACATTTACAATTCCACAAGCATTCGAAGCCTTAGATGGAATGTGTTTTCTAGATACTTCCAGCTTGGTTAACAATGGTTGGGTAAATAGCGGTCAACTACAATCGATGTATCAAGAGATGATTGAGCTTTACCATGCGGAGAAAGGTTATCCAATCTTGCAGTTATGGATGATCTTTGGTGTCGAGTTATGGCTAAGAACAATGTTCTCCAAACAAACTGTAGGCGCAAAAAGCACTACACTTCAATTTCACACTGCTGGTTTATAATCAGCTTTACGAAAGGACCATAATGAAATTAGTAAATAATATAATTCAGCACTCACCTGCTAACAAAAATAAACGAAAAACCAAACAGCAATACAAGTCTCCACACTTAATTGAATATGGTCATATCGCTAAACTGACACAAGGCTCTGGTGGAACCAAGGGCGATGGTGGGACGTTCACTAGAGCATAATAACATTATTATCACTTAGAAATGGGTAAAATGAATTGAGTAGATGGAGATGGCGAAAGACATCTCCATCTACTCTTACTACTTGATCTCAAGATGATAATGTATATGGTATGATTACAATTACCAAATTAGGGACTAAAGTTTCAAAACAATCACAGGGATTAGAATCGCTAAGGACTAAGTTTAATCAAAGCGATTGCATCTTATTACCTCAACTATTTGATCAACAAATTCTTAACTTAATAAAAAAAAGACTTCATCAATCCTTATTTCAAGAACGAAACCATACAGGAATTGGTGTAGAGCTTTGTTTGGAAGATAAGGTAGCGGTCAACACTCTAAATCTTTTAATGAATAATCAAGAGATTTTTGATTTCATTCAGAAAGTTACTGGTTGCATCCCAATCGGTAATTTCTCAGGAAGAGTGTACCGATTTAATCCAACTACCAAGCATCATGATAGCTGGCACGATGATTTAGTAAAACATCGAATAATCTCAATAAGTGTTAATTTGAGCGAGCAACCTTATAGTGGCGGTATTTTACAAATCAGAAAGCGGCAGACAGAACAAATAATTCACGAAGTTGCCAATGTAGGGTTTGGTGACGCCATTGTATTTCGTTTGTCCGAGCAGCTACAGCATCGTGTCACAAATGTTGTGGGTGATCACCCTAAAACAGCCTTTGCTGGATGGTTTTCCTCTCAGCCAGATTTTCGTACTTTTCTTAAACAATCTTCGGTTTAATTGGGATAAGCGTCGGTATAGTAATTTATTAAAATGTTACCTTTCATTGATTTAGAATACTAAATGGTAACCAAGAATATTTTCAGAGCCCAGAGATTATAGAGTTTATTTATAAGGATTCTGAAAAATATGCGTGATACAACAAATAAACCTATTGAAAATGCTCAAAACCAACTTACCAAAAAAAGCTACGTGTCTCCGCGTTTGCTAAAATACGGAACACTTCGCAGTCTAACAAAAGGGTCAAGTGGTTCTAGAGCCGATGGACAAGGATCGCAAGGCCCAGGCAATCAAGGCTTTGGGTCATAATTTTGTTACAAATTTTAATTGAGCATCACTATTACTCAACCGATGAATCGCTTTCTGTCGCGTCCCGTTTTACCGTGTTTACAGCGGTTTCGACTTAAGTGTTCAGGAGTAAAAGAATTCATTTTGACAGAACCCTTATTTCATAGGATTAACAAAATTTATAAATTTATATTCCCTGAATACTCAACCTGAAAATGCTATAGGTTTAAAAACATATCTTATGAATTTTTATAATGTATGTGACTTGGTGCTGAGCAGCAATATTCCCATCGTTGAATTATTGCCCGCCACCAGCCATCAACCGGATTGCCATTTTTATTTTTATGCGACTCATGATTATGATTTCGCGCCGCATCACTGGATTCACATTTGGGATTTTCCTGATGGTTCAAGCTGGTTACGAATCGCTAAAACCCAAGCTGGTTTTGTTCTCCGGTTTCCTGAATTAGCAGATTTTTTGCTTTCCTCAGATGCTCAAAAAGTTGAGTGCTATTCTCATGCCAATATACCCATAGACACCATCAAGCACTTGCTCTTGGATCAAGTCATTCCCTTGCTTTTAAATCAACGCGGTAAATTTGTGCTTCACGCAGGCGCGGTGGTTTTGCCTGGGGGCGCCATTGCTTTCTTGGGGGCAAGTGGATTTGGCAAGTCCACGCTCACAGCTAGTTTTTCACAACAAGGATTTCCTATGTTGACGGATGAGTGTGTGTTGCTCGAAGAAAAAAATGGTGAAATGTTAGTGATCCCAAGCTATCCCGGATTGCGATTATGGCCTGAAAATGTAGCAGCCCTCTTATCTCAGGAAATAGAATTATCAGAGGTCGCACATTATTCCAGCAAAAAAAGATTGGGCTGGGATACAGGTCATCTCAATTATAGCAATATGCGAGTTCCTTTGTGTCGGCTGTATGTGCTGTCAGACCCTGATGCAGAACTTGACTCGTTGGAAGTTCGGATTGAACCACTGTCCCCGCACCGCGCTTATATGGAAATATTCAAGCATACATTTCATTTGGATATTACCGATCACCAAAGACTAGCCAAAGAAATGGGCGAACTCAGTCGTCTTACTGCGTTAGGATTGGTCTATCAATTAACTTACCCACGTGAACTCGCACTATTACCGCAAGTGCGCGAAAAAATATTGCAGCACGTAAATTACCTGTCGACCATTTAAAGGTTGATGAAGATAACCTCGAAAACTAAGAAATCTGTTGGCATAACTGTCTGAGATGGTCTGGGGTCGTTAGCAAGAAAAATCCTTAGTTCGTTGAGTAAAATCCGCCATTAAATCACCAAGCTGCGCCACCACGATTTCATTAAATAAAATCGTGTAATGCGTGGCATCTTCAACCATGTGCGCCTCTAAATGTGGAATCAGTGTTTTGATTTCCTGTAAAACTGTATCAGGAAGAATACCTGGTTGCCCTTTCGCCATCCCGTATTCCGCACGGATCACCATCGTCGGACACTTCACAGATTTCAATCGTGCAGTGATTTCTTCGCGCCGTAGCATGTCCGCAAAATCGGTGCGAACTCCGGCTTCGCAGCCTTTGGGTTTCAAGTTCGGAACTTCACCTCCTAAATCATATTCCAGATATTTTTTGAGCGAATCATTCCAAGCTTCCGGTGGATAACTCGGCAGGCTGCGCCAGTAATTCAAATATTCTTCGTGCGATGAATACGTTTGATTCAGGCGACCGATGACAGCGGGGCCGACGACAAGATTTAAAATTTGATCGGCGGTTAATCCTTCCGGCATCGGAGGAAAATAACCACCGTCGAGCATAATTAATCCTGCGACTAAATCCGGTTCCTGCGCCGCGAGAGCCGTAGCGATATACGCGCCCATTGAATGCCCGACTACGACGTAGGATTCTGCGCCAAAAGCACGCAGCACCGCCGCTACATCGCGCGCATGCTGCGCCATTCCATAAGGCGCGTCTGGCTTGTCAGAATTTCCCCTCCCGCGCAAATCAATGGCGAGAACTGAGTGCCTCCCGGCAAATGAATTCGCCAGCCCAATGAAACTCATTGAAGAAGCCGTTAGTCCGTGAATGCATACAATCGGGGTACCCCGCCCTGGCCAGTAATTGAATGCTATTTTAATGCCATCAATATCAACACTTCCAGGCGCCGGAACAGAAATTTGAAAATTATTTGCCCTCATAGTTGTTAGATACTGACCATAGGATGCGAAAGCAATTTAGAAAATTACTTGGTGTCAATTCGTATATTATTATTTTTTGTACTCTTACGGTGAAGATTTTTAGCTCGCTAAGATATAAGCAGTCGTTACTTATAATTTCAATGAAATTAATGATTACACCTCACCTTCACTTATTTCTTTTTTAAGGTGGCGACTTTATTCAATACAGAATTGATGAATGAAAAAGATACAGACTGTATACAAATAGTACAACTCTTTATTCTAATAAAATTAAGTAACAGATTTGTTGGCCTTTATTTCATAACATCTGTTCACAAATATTAAAGATTAAACCATTTATTTTTCAATCAAATTAAAATTTTAGCACTCATTGCCCTTAAGTTTATGAATTAAGTAATAGTTATTGGAATGAGAATTGCATTTGCAGAAATGTCTTAAAGCGAGATATGTATTTTTTAAGCAATACCAATTTTCCAGAATTGCTATTGCTTATAATTCCCTTTTGCATAGTTCCTTCTTCAAGACTTTAACCTAAGCTTAAAGTACCGCTTGCAGCCAAAGGTTAATAAAAAAAATCATTGTAGCCGGTAAAACAAAAACAGAGCTTACTGGGCAGAATTTCTGTGTCTTTACATAGGATTAACCCAGATATAGCTATAAGTGCCCAAATTAAGGGAGGAGTTATATGAAGATTAGATTGAAAAATGCGATTGTTCACCTCACCATCGCCTGTTTAGCGCTCACTGTAGCGTTACCATCGTTTGCCAGTAGCCATCGCGAGGCCCCATTAATTATCGCAGATCCACTAGCGGACAATACCGACGTCTATGCATTTCGCAGTACTGAATCCGGACGAGACGGATTCGTCACGTTAATCGCCAATTTTATTCCGTTTGAAGAACCATCAGGCGGCCCACATTTTTACAAATACGACGACACTGTGGTGTATGCAATCAAAGTTGATAATACCGGCGACGGTGTCGCAGACATTACCTACGAGTTTCGTTTTACCAATCGCTATCCTAACCCGGACACAATTCTGGGAATGGCAACCGGGCCAATCACCAGCTTAACTGACCCTGATTACACTGAACCCCAAGTCTACAGCGTCACGCGTGTCACGAGCGCAGGCTCTACGCTTTTGGCAGATGGACTGGTGACGCCGCCATGTAACATTGGTTCGCGTACCACGCCAAATTATGAAACAGCGCTGGCGCAACCAGCAATTTATCCACTCACCGGAGGTGGACGAGTCTTTGCCGGACAGCGCGACGAAGGCTTTTACATCAACATTGAAGGCGTTTTTGATACGCTTAATTTACCTGTGACTGAGGCCGGAGGAACAGATGGCCTGGCAGGATTTAATGTCAATACCCTGGCCCTTGAAGTCCCAGTCGAATCTTTGACGCGTGGCGGCACTATCCCGTCAACACCAACTGCTAATAACGCAGTTATCGGTGTTTGGTCCACCTCGTCCAGAGCTTCCATGCGGACGTTCAATTTTACCAATCAAAATCTGGTAGTCCCGACCCAACGACAGGTTTCTCGTCTGGGAAATCCTTTAGTTAATGAAGTAGTCATTCCCTTGGGAAGAAAAGATTCTTTCAATGCTTCAGAGCCGAAAGATGACGCGCAGTACGCGGCATTTGTCCTGAATCCACAACTTGCCACCTTGCTGAATGCAGTTTTTGGATTGCCAGTACCTCCTGCTCCGCGAAATGATTTAGTGGCAGTTTTTGCAACGGGTATTCCCGCTGGAGCAGTCCCAGGCGCGCCCACCTTTACGAATTTCCTTTCAGACGGAACACCACACGAAATGATGCGCTTAAATGTCGCGATTCCACCAACAGCGGCTGGTAGCCGTAGTCGCCTCGGATTACTTGGTGGTGACCTCGCCGGGTTCCCAAATGGTCGTCGAGTGGGCGATGACGTAGTTGATATTGAGTTGAGGGCTGTCGCTGGCGGCACGCCGTTTACCCCAACATTTAATGTTGCCCCAAATAATTCACTTGGTGACGGAGTGCCTCAAAATGACATCTCCTACCTTGATCGTTTTCCTTATTTAGGAATTCCACATACAGGCAACGATACCGGAAGAAGCAAACCGCATGAACATCACAAGCAAAATTGATTAATCTTGCAGGTTGAGCCGCGAGAAAATTATATCTTCTCGCGGCTCAACCTGAAGATTCTTCTCACCATTCAATTTAAAAACCACGTAGGAGTTTAATTTATGAAAAAAATATGGCACAGATTTTCTTTAAATCTGCTAAGTCTTACCGTTGTCATGTTAGTTGTTATGATTCAGGCGAAAGCTGATCCGATCACCTTTACAGCTAATACAACTGGAATATTTAATCAGGGGACATGCGTAACCTGTACAGTTGACAATAATATTGTTCCAACCATCACTTCTTCTGGCGGAGGCGGACTCTCGGCGATTGGCTTTGTTGGCAATACGGGATTAAGCAACACGCCGCAATTTTCGGTTTCACTGGACAATGGTCAATCAGCGACTGTCACGCTGGGCAGTTTAGTCGGAGCTTCGAGCGTTCCGCTGGGTACCGGGCCAAGCTTTACCGGCTCGACTTTTTCCTTGAATGTTAATTTTACGGTGCCAGCGGGAACGACGCCCAGTCCGGGAACTTTGACCGCCACACTAACAGGTCAATTAACACAAAGTTCAACTGGCGTTCAATTTCAATTTAGTGGAACTCCGTTGACATTCATGCAAGGTGGACAAACTTTCACGCTAAATTTACAGCCCAGCACAGTGGTCGTTAATGCGTTAACACCAGTGCCGTTAACAGCTACTTTGTCTTTAGTTGGTGGCGGTGGTGGAACGGCGCCAGTGCCTGAGCCGACCACGCTCTTATTACTTGGCAGCGGTCTCGCAACCATTAGTGGGATGCTGAAGAAACGCAAGAAACAGGACAGTTAAAATCGTTCGGTTGAGTTGTTTTTTAAAAGGGGCGGGTATTCATACCCGCTCCTCATTTTTGCCCCGGAGAAAATCATGCGTAAACCGTCAATACTTTTTAATAGTACGTTACTGATTGCTTTATTTGTTTTGCTTGGACTACTGTTTTTCGCATCTGATAAAAATAATTCGAAGACCTCAAATCCTCCCGAATCTGCTGATCGTTTTTCAGCGCTGGCCAGCTCCGCCACCTCTACCGATAAGCGAATTCAACTGGCGGAATCAACAATTAAAGCCAAGCCTCAACAAGCCTCCGGTTATAACCAACTTTGTTCAGCGTTAATTCAGAAGGCAAGAGAAACGGGCGATTTTAGTTGGAATTCGCGAGCGGAAGCGGCATTGAAACGTTCGCTCGAAGTGAATCCAAATATAGAGAAAGAAAATTATGATGCGCTGCGTTTGCAGGCTACCTTGCATCTGACGTATCACCGTTTTGCAGAAGCATTGCAGACTGGCCAACAGATGCAAAAATTACGCTCTAACGATCATTACGCTTACGGCGTGCTGACCGATGCGTTTGTTGAATTGGGTCGTTATCAGGAAGCCGTCGAAGCCGCTGATAAAATGTCTGACCTGCATCCTGATTCAACATCCTATGCGCGTATTTCTTATCTGCGGGCATTGCACGGCTATCAGGATCAAGCCATCGAAGCGATGCGGCTGGCGGTAAGAGCTTCTAGTCCGGCTGATCGCGAAGGTCACGCCTGGTATCGGGTGCAACTTGGCAACGAATTCCTGAATGCGGGAAAGCTCAAAGAAGCTGGTCGCGAATTTGAAACGGCATTACAAATTTTCCCTGATTATTACGAAGGACTTGCCACCCAAGCGCGTCTGTTTGTCAGGCTCGGAGATGTAGAGCAAGCCATCGCATTGTATCGCCGCGCGCAAGAACGTGTGCCATCCCCTGACACCGTGATTGCTCTGGGTGATCTATACGCGAAGCAAGGGCGGACTGAAGAAGCACAGCGGCAATATGCCTTACTCGAAGCGATTGAGCGTTCCGGCAGTAATACGTATTCTCCTAAGCTGGCGCTGTATCTGGCTGATCATGATCTAAAACTTGACGAAGCCCTAAACATCGCGCAACGCGAACGCGCTGCCCGTTCTGATATTTATACCTGTGACCTGCTGGCTTGGTGTTTATTCAAGAAAGGCGATTTTGCTGCCGCGAAAACCGCGATTGATGAAGCCTTACGCTTAGGCACACGCGATGCCCGGATTTATTACCATGCCGGAATGATCGCGCAGGCACTTAAAGATCATCAGCAGGCTGCGAAATATCTGAATTTGGCACTAGCGACAAATCCGACATTTGACGTTTTGCAATCTGAGATCGCCAAGCAGACACTGAAAACAATTAGCAATAAAACGATATGAGCCACGTTCCTTTCGTCATTCAGCGCAGGAAAAAAATAGCAATTTTTTTTCAGGCTATGATGTTAATCGTCGGCTGGCAGAATCTGGCGATTGGGCATCCGCTGGGCAATTTTACGATCAGTCATTTTACCCAACTTGAAATTGCGCCAGAGCAAATTCACATTCGCTATATTGTTGAGATGGCGGAGATTTCTACGTTTCAGGAATTTGAGGTGATTGACACGAATCACAACCGGACGCCGGACGAAGAAGAACTGGAAGCCTATGGTCAACGTATGTCGCAGCAATACGCGCAAGGCCTGGAGCTGATGATTGACGGAAAACGCCTGCCCGTAACGGTGAAACGACAACAAACATTGTGGCAATCAGGCACGGAAGGAATGCCAACGCTACGCGTTGAATGTGATCTGCTGGCATCCACTCTCACAGAAGGAATTCATCGACTTCGCTTCGAAGATAAAAATCGCCGCGAACGCAGCGGCTGGTCTGAAATCGTTGTCATCCCAAAGTCTGGCATCTCAATTTTTGATAGCTTCGCATTCGGCGATGGAATCTCTAACGAATTGAAAACTTTTCCGCCAGACCCGTTAGCCAGCCTGCTCAACGAACAATCAGCAGAATTTTCATTTGTTCGCGGAGCTGCTCCAGTCGGCTCATCAGTTTTAAAGACGCGCGATGGACATGAATTTATTGCCCAATCAAGCAATCCGTTCGCAAAATTAATAACCGCGCCAAATTATATTTTTGAAATCGGATTGTTAGGATTGATGATGGCAGCGGTATTTTATAGCTATCGGCGCAGACAACATGGGCAGCAAAATTGATTTGAACTTATCTGCTTAATCGTTGAATCCCAAGCAAAGCCACCAGAGAAATTTGCAGTAATAATCGCGCCGCCGAAGTACTCAGCCAATAATCCAGCGTCAGCCAATTCGCCGTTGTCCCGATAAAAAGATAGATCAGAAAATAGCCGCTTAATGGAATCAACACGAGTAAGATAAGTGTCAATGCGGGGAGCAAATCTTGCAGCGAATCCATCTTTCGCTTCTCAAATATTTTGGGAAAAAACTTCACTCCGATGACGATAAAAAATATGATCCATAAAGCTCCCCAATGAATCGGATTCAGCAATTCCCAAAAGAAAAAATAACTAACTGCATGTAGACGCTCTGCGAAAGATTGCCAACTGGCGTGCGAAGTGAAATGAAAATCCTGACTAAAATACGGACTTAAAAAACGCATGCTCAGCTTCCAGATTGCATATAAAACTGAGGCGGGAAGCAAGGCCAAAAGCCAACGATAACTGATAGCAATTCTCAACCGTACCGCGAATAATACAAGCGGCAAGGTGAGCAGTAAGGTGGTTAATAAAATCACGCTGTCCTGTTTGACGAAGACCAACCCTACAGCAATTGCGCCTAATAATTTCAGCCTTCCGAGTTCCCCGCTCTCGGCGAATTCACTTAGCAATTTCGCAGCGGCCAGATAGAAAACTGCCAGCGGAAAATCTGCATGTCCGGTCGTCGCACTGCCTTCGCTAATCCACGTCAACGGAATAAAAAACATTACCCAGGCAAAATTAAATTCTTTCGCCCCTGAAAAATTATTTCGGACAGAGAGCAATATCAATACGGCGATTAAGTAAAAAATTACACAAAATAATTTCCCCGCATTTTGATTCGTTCCGCCAAGCCAACCGTAAGTCCACGCCTGATTGAGCGGCATCAGTGGCGGATAATCTACGTGCGCCCACGCTAAAGCTTCGGATTGTAAAAAGCGTTTTGGGATGCCGCCCTGCTCATAAAATACTTTCGCTTT
Organism: Blastocatellia bacterium; assembly: GCA_043736395.1. Classification (GTDB taxonomy): domain Bacteria; phylum Acidobacteriota; class Blastocatellia; order RBC074; family RBC074; genus JAFDVL01. Next base: position 13,680 of record JAYTCQ010000067.1, read on the forward strand.
CATCTCCCAATTGACCAGCCCGTCCCAGCTCAAAGTCGTATTCATCCCCAACCATCCGACAAGGGAAAGCTGCGCCAGTAAGATGAAGACTTGCAGTATTTTCCAAGTTCTTGATTGCAGAAGCCCGCACGCAGTAAGGGCATCTTTTCGTCGAGTACAGGCACCCTTACTGCGTGCGGGCTTCTGCATTAAAACCCTGACGCCATAACTGCCTAATCCCAAACAAATTAAAGTCAAAATTGCCCGGCTGATCCCACGCGGTAAAAAGAAAGAAGTCAGTAATGAACCAAGCGCAATAAAAATTGTTCCGAGTAAAAAACTGAGTCCTGCGAGTTCATAAACACAGTATTCCTTAGCTTCTTTAGTGAGGAGAAAATATAGCCCGACGCCGGCAAACCATAGCAAAATTATTGCTGTGGCAAACAAAACGATTGCCATCGTTCATCACCTCCAAGTCGGTGGATCACCAGTCCCGGCAAAACCTCAACGGGAGGAGACGCAATTTTAAGATTCGGATGATTGCCAAAAAACACTACCGCTGAAACCTTCGCCGGATCGTAAGGATGTTTCCATTCATTTGGAGCATTGCAAATCGGATTCACAACACGACGCGGAAACGCGAAGTACCCCACCATCCAACGCAAAATGTACGCGCTCGGATGCTGCAAATCTCCAACAAATAAAATGTCCTGATCCGGCGGCAGCTGTGTCAATTCACGTCGTAAAACTTCAGAAGGCGAACGCGTCGCGTCTGCGTTTTTTTCTACTAAATGCAGACGAAGCACATAATCTGTTGAGGAAGTAGCGTTAAATTCTTTAATCCACGGAACTGATTTTAGATGTGGTACGAGCTGAATCCCAGCGTAAATTCCGCCCAGGCACAGCCCAAACTGACACAGCAAAGTCAGGTAATTTTTAGTCAGCCAATACTTCATATTTATTAGTAACGCGACAGCGTATGGAGTGCTGCGGCTGGGCGTAGCTTTGGTAGAGGAGGCGTACACTGCTAATCTACAGCGATGGAAAGCATACCAAAGCTACGCCCAGCCGCAGCACTCCATACGCTGTCGCGTTTCGGCCACTTCATTATACTTATGAATTAATTCCCAAAGCTCCTGACATTGCCGTCAATGCCGCCTGTTCCTGTTCACTCACCAGCGTCCCGCCAAAGCCCATAAATCCGCCTTCCTTGGAAGCTTCGGCGACGCGCTGGCTGATGGAATAGAGCCACTGCTTAAATGCCGCCGCTTCATCTGGAGATTTCGCTTCCACGATTTTTGCGGCTGCTGAGCAAACGCCAATCGCGTGCGCCTGTGCCTGTTCGACGCCGCCAAGACTCGTCAATTCAGTTGGCTTCGCAGCTTCGCGGCCTTCCGGTGTAGCAATTTCTCCGACGATGGAATCTATCAAAGCATTCGCGCCACCTTCCATTTTGACTTCCGCCAACGCTTTGCCTGTGGCAAATGCTTCTTTAATTGCACCGAATGGGCCGCTGGGATCTGCCGCGACCACCGCCAAGCCCGCCATCGCTGGAGCTTTCAATAAAGTAATCCATTCTTCCGCAGTGAAATTTGTTTTGTCTGCCATATACTCTTCTCCTGTCTGAACTAGTTATATTTTGTTTGAATTCATCAGTTCTCTGATGCTGCGTAATTTAACTGTATTTGAAGGGGCAATGTAAAACCGATATGAATGTTTTTTTCTGGCTTATTCTGTTGAGTATTTCTTCGCTGACATTCGCTGGACCACGCACCAAGCTCAAACCACATCCTATCAAGCTCGTGAATGGAGATACGTTCACGCTAAATTTGCCAACAGGCTATGACATCAGCGTCGCCGCGCAAGGAATGAGCCGTGCAAGATTTATGGCGAAAAGCCCTGATAATCGCGTCTTCGTCACTGATCTTTTCAACCGCACCGATAACAGTAAAGGCGCGATTTATATTCTTGAAGATTTTGACGGCAGTAAGTTTCGCAGCCAAAAAATTTGGCTCAATAAATTACGAAATCCAAACAGCATCGCATTTCACACGGACGGCCAAGGCAAGCATTGGTTGTATATCGCATTGACGGACAAGCTGATTCGTTATCCTTACATCCTCGGCGAAGATAAACCTTCGAATGCACAGGAAACATTGGCGACATTTCCTGATTACGGATTAGGATATAAATACGGCGGATGGCATTTAACGCGAACGATTGCGATTGGCGCGAACAATAAAATTTATGTCTCCGTCGGCAGCAGTTGCAACGCCTGCGAAGAAAAAGAAGAAATCCGCGCCGCGATTTTAGAGATAGATATGGATGGAAAAAATCAGCGTGTGTTTGCTAAAGGTTTGCGCAACGCCGTGGGCTTGCGATGGATTGATGGCAAGCTGCTGACTACGAATATGGGGCCGGATCATTTAGGCAATAACAAGCCCGCTGACACGATGTACGAAGTTAAAGCAAATACGCACTACGGTTGGCCGTATTATTATTTTTCCCGCGCCAAATATTTTACAGACCCTGAATTCCCTGCTGCTAAAAAAATGTTAATTCCAAAGCCTTTTGCGGCATTTTACGCGCATAGTTCGCCGCTCGGATTTGAGAAATTTGATGATGGTTTTTTAGTTGCGCTGCACGGTTCAGGATTCGTGCGCATCGGACACGGCTACACAGTCGCACAGGTAAAGCCAGGAAAATTACCGCAGGATTTCATCACCGGATTTATGACGAAACGTAATATTCACGGGCGTCCCGTAGACATTATGAAATTTGAAAATGGATTTTTATTGTCGGATGATTATGCGGGAGTGGTTTATTTTATTAAGAATGCAGAAGCCCGCACGCAGTAAGGGCA
>JAYTCQ010000068.1:0-12388 GCA_043736395.1 Blastocatellia bacterium
TGCCCTTACTGCGTGCGGGCTTCTGCATTCGGGAAAATTCTTCAGTCGTTGAAATTTTGCATCCTCGTGATTGCATCTCTTGTAAGAATTCTTCAGCGAATTTTTCAAAGCCTCTGATATCGCTCATTGCATCTGTAAGCAGCACAACTTTTTTGATTGAAGCAAGGTTGGAAAAATTATCTACAAGGTCGCGTACAGTGCTAGCTACACAATGTGTCCGCGCTTCACCAGCGATAACAATTAATTCTTCTTTTTCCAATTGATCTAATAACTTTTGATTGAGCATCGTTTCAGGAACTGCTTCATCAGGGACGTCAGCTTTAAAAGCAGAGAAATGTTCTGTTAATGCATAACTCCCTTTTGGCCAATAATTCACCGTTTCAAAATCTCTTTCCCATTCGAGTAATGCATCAAATAATTCGGGAAAGACAGCGTGCCCGCGCGATCCAATCAAGCAATGGGGCGGCCAAATGGTTAATGAATATCTTCCATTATTTTCAAGCCTGCGAACGTACTCTAAGCCTTGAATTTGAAGGCGTGGGTTTACAACTTTCCAACGGCCTTCTTCAATTTCGGTAGCTCGAATTGTAGTAAACGCCACTGGATTTTTTCCAGTTGAATCCTCCCAGAAAATCGGATGCGCGATGTGTACTAAATGATGTGAATCAAGCGTCACATGAATTGATTTGATGTTCGCTTTTTCATGTCGAATGAACGATGCGAGGCGAGCCATATCGTGTTCGGCTCCGGGCACGTAGAGCGCTCCCTGCGGTTCACAAAAATCAATTTGAGGATCAATAATCAAAAGACACATTTTTTGACTCATAGCGTTGTTAAGAGTACAACTGAGGATCGGAACTGACAAATGTATGGCACTTTTTGATTCGATCAATCAAATGCAGGAAACACGCCGTAAGACTTCCCGAAGGCTGTTTTTATTAGGTGGTGTAGCCACTGTAGTTGGATATTTTGGATTTCGCTTATGGAAATTCAGGGCACGGCCTGCCGCCAATCTTCCAACCAAATTTATTTCTACGAACCAGGAATTTTATTCTGTCGCCATTGATGAAGGCTTTAGGCCGAAGGTTAATGAAAACGAGTGGAAGCTGGAAATTACGGACACTGAGTCGAGAAATTTTAATTTGTCATATCAGGAATTACGCCAACTCGAGAGCCGTCATGTCTTCAAAACTTTTATCTGTGTCGGCAATGAAGTGGGCGGCCCGTTTATTAATAATGCCGAATGGACGGTCACTTCTTTAGCGCCGATATTAAAAAAGCTGGTTGGAGATACTCCCTCTGAAAATTTACGCGCTGTTTTTTACGGACTGGATGATTTTTATTCGAGTGTACCGTTAGAAGTTGCAATGCACTCCAATGCGTTCATCGCATACGAGATGAACGGTGAAAAATTGCCAATCCGGCACGGGTTTCCAGCCCGCGTTTTTTTACCCGGCAAATATGGAATGAAGCAGCCACGCTGGTTGTCTAAAATCGAAGTCGTGAAAACTCCCTGGCTGAAAGGCTATTATGAAGTCCGTGGTTATTCAGACATTGCTGAAATAAAAAATACCGCTCGCATTGATTATGCAGCGAAACAAACAGATGGAAGCTGGATGATCACCGGAGTTGCGCTATGCGGTCAGCGTCTGGTTGAACGGGTTGAGATTAGTTTTGATGAGGGGAGAACCTGGGAAAATACAAAAATTACCAGTGAAAAGTTGCCAGAAACTTGGGCTACCTGGGAATTTATCTGGAATCCCCCCTCGAAACAGGAATACATCATCACTGCCAGAGTATTCGACGATCACGGAGAAGCACAGTTAAGTCAAAATGGCGGAAGCTTTCCTTCGGGTTCTAGCGGCTATCATCGAATAACGGTGAGCGTCGGATAAATACCTGAACTTACCAATATAATTTTAAGAGTTGCCTGTTTTCAAGACAGTGAAAACCGAGGGCCAGAATAAAAATTTGAATTGTTCCGTCCCCGTTTAAAGGGATGTTCACGTTTAAACGGGGATCATTGAGTCAGCGTATCGTAACAAAATCCAGTCTCAGACAACATCTTATCATCTGAGGGAAAAAGGAATTGACCAGATGTTTAGTGGTGTTTAATATGTAAAAGTAATTAGATATGCGTTCGAGTAGTGTTACTCCCAATTAATTATCTACAAATAATATGTAGAAGTGGAAAACATTGCTCTCCCCACACACATCGCAGCTCAAACTTTGCCCTAAAACCGTTTGAAATCGCTATGTACAATTTCCCCCAAAAAATAACCAACATACTTAGGCAAGGCTATGCCAATTTAACCGATAAGAATGAACTCAGAGTGATATTGACGCTGACTGTTTCTTTTGTCGCGGTTTGGTCCCTAAGATACACAATTTTCTCTCAACAATTTCTTGGCTTTAAGTACACCAAAGAGCCTTGGAATATGTTGTTTATCGGGTTGATTCCAGTCCTGTTAGCGTTCAATTCAAGAAATATTTTTACGATTGTCGCGATCGGATCATTAACTTTGCTGGCAGCGGCGTTAGATATTGTTGTCATTAATAAAACTGACTTTGATAATTTTGACGCTAAGTTTTATTTCTTAAATTTTTGTTTTCTGTCAGTTGTTTCGCTGTGTTATTTAGCGCAACGACAGTCGAGAATTATTAAGGAAGAGCAAAAAATTCGACGACGGCGCGATGTGGAATTATCAGAGCTGGCGGACGCTTACACCAAGCTCGAAAAGAGTCAGCAAAAAATTCTTCGCCTGACCAGCCTGATTGCAGAAAACGCCCCAGCTGCCATTGCTCAACTGACGCCAGGAATGAACTATCAGATTATTAACCCAATTTTTGAAAATTTAGTGGGACGGGTTACTGGATTTCTTAGACTGGATTTAGTAGGACGTTCACTGGATTCACATGAGTGTTTAATTGAATGTCGGGATAATTGGAATGAGGCAATTGCCTCAGTTCAATCGGGTCGTCCTGCCAGGCTTGATGCCGAGGCTTGCATCTCGAAAATAACTGGCGAAATGACTTATTGGGATTGGACGATATGGCCTGTTAAAGACGAAGCGAATGTGACCGAAAGTGTCTTGATCCTTGGTTCAGACGTGACGGAGAGAGTTCATAGCGAGCGCCGATTGGCCACTGCTTTAACTGAGCTTGAGCAATCAAATCACGCAAAAGATACTTTTTTAGCCACGTTGTCGCATGAATTACGAACGCCGCTGACACCGATTCTAGGTTGGACAAAAATCATTCAGGAAAATAAGTACGATAATAAAACGACCGTCCAGGGTTTAGCGGTAATTGAAAGAAATGTTCGTTTGCAATCTCAGTTGGTTGACGATTTGCTTGATCTGTCAAAGATCACGATGGGCAAAATCGAACTGAACAAATGCTTGGTGGACATAAACGAATTGATCTTGTTAGCGCTGGAAACAGAACAATATAGCCTGGAATCAAAAAACATTAGACAAACCTTAAATCTTTCGAATAACCCTTTATATGTTTTAGGCGATCCCATGAGGTTAGAACAAGTTATCTGGAATATCTTGTCCAATGCCGGGAAATTTACCCCGCATTCCGGCAATATTCATATCTCTACTCGCCAGTTTCAACAGGAATGCCAAATCATAATTAAGGATTCTGGCATTGGCATTGACTCAGACTTTATTCCTTATCTGTTTGAGCCTTTCAAACAAGCTGACTCAAGCATTACGCGCAACCACGGAGGCCTTGGAATTGGATTATCCATTGCTTCGAAATTGATTGAGCTGCACGAGGGGCAGATCGAAGTGCAAAGTGAGGGGAAGGGGAAAGGGGCAAAATTTATTCTCAAGCTACCAATTCAAAGTTCTCCAAATCATAATCGATCTTTATCGAACCGGGATCATTCGCAAAGTCTGGTCGAAGGATTAAAGGTTTTAATTCTTGAGGATTCCGACGACTCACGTGAATTATTAGGTATAGTGCTTTCCTCGAAAGGTTGTGAAGTTAGTCTGGTTAGTTCTGTACCGGACGCCTTGCGAGCTGCGCGGGAATTTTTGCCAGACATCATTATTTCTGATATTGGGTTACCAGAAGAGGATGGCTATGCTTTTGTTCGGAAATTAAGGGCAATTCCTCAATTTGCTCTCACACCTATTATTGCTTTAACCGGCTTTGTGATGGATCAGGATAAGGATAACGCGTTTAGTGCAGGCTTTGATAGCCATATTTCAAAGCCTGTTGATCCGGCTCACCTGATTGAGACAATTATTAATTTAACCGCCGCGACAAGGGTTAGTTTATGAAAATAAAGAGGTTGATTCTATTTATAGATCACAGTTCGCAAATTATTTGATTCACGAGAAATAGAATCGGGAATATTTGCAGATGAGCGTGTAAAATATTCATTCCTTTGGTCAATTGCATATTAACAACCTGACAGGCATAATTTGCATCCTAGCTCCGTAAACACGTAAAACAATGAAGTTCTTGCAAGTCAGCGACCTGCAAAGCTTTTGTGGTACAAGTCTTGCAGGTGATAGTGTTAGGTTTATCCAATTTAATGTATTGATAGGGAGGAAATTACTAATGAAAAGAACTCAATTAATTCTCGCGCTCGTTTTGGGAATAGCAACTGTTGTTCCCGCACTGGCGCAGAACAGCCCAACAGATGAAGGTCTCAAGATTTCTCGCGCGGCATCCGGTCAAAAGCAAAAGATCAAAGGTGTGATCGTCAAACGCGATACGGATGGATTTGTCGTGCGTGATATGAATGGTAGCGACTGGAGCGTAACATTAACGAATACAACTGAAGTTAAAGAACGCAAGAGCAATATTTTTCGTGGTGCGCAAAAGTATGGCCCGACAACTTTACTTCGCGGTTTGAACGTTGAAGTTGAAGGTGTTGGTGATGGCACTGGCTCAATTGTTGCTAAAACCGTGAAGGCTACACAAGATGAAGTAGCCATGGCGCGTACCATGGATTCTCGTGTAACGCCGGTTGAAGGTCGTGTTGGAGACGCAGAAGGCCGAATTACACAAGCGGAAGCCAACGCACAGCGACTTTCTGGTCAAATTGATGAGCTGAGCGCGATTTCAAATGCTGCTCGTGGCGGAGCGAAAGCCGCACAGGAAAGTGCAGATGCTGCTATTTCCGGTGTTAATGCTACCAATCAGCGTATTTCTGATCTTGATGAATATGAAGAACGCAAAGCTGTGGCAGTGAATTTTAAAGCTGGTAAATTTGAACTTTCACCGGAATCAAAATCAATCCTTGATGCGATTGCGATGCAGGCCAAACAAGAAAAAGCTTATGTCATTGAGATTCGCGGACACGCTTCTGCTGAAGGCAAACTTGATCTTAATCGTAAATTAAGCCAACACCGTGCGGATGAAGTAGTTCGTTATTTAGCAGAAACTCACAACATTCCACAAAGACGCATTGTGACACCTTTCGGTTATGGCGTGGCGCAGCCAATGGCTGATAACACTACTCCCGATGGACGGATGCAAAACCGTCGTGTCGAAGTGAAAATCCTGGTCAGCAAGGGCATGATGGCTCCGGTGAATGTAACAAAACCGGCTTCAGCGACTTCAGCGAATGAAGCGCCAGTGACGAATAGCAAAGTAGTTTTGAACGTAAAATAAATTTTTTACGTCTCGAAAATTAATAATGACGAGTGCGCAGTGGTCTCAGCAGGTTATCTTGCTGTCTGCTCGCACTCGTCATTTTCAATCAATAGCTTTATTTATAGGTGGTAGTTAACGGAATGGCTTGCAAATTAAATCGTCAGCTCAGATCATTTTTTGGCACTGTGCTGCTGCTCAATTTACTATTTTTGCCTGCTTTGGAAATCTTTTGTCAATCCAAACGTCCTCGTAGCGTTGGCAGTGTTAATAAAGTAAATAAGAAAATAAGCCCTGTGGTTCCGCTTCAACCTATAGTCCAGCAAACTATCCCTGCGCCAACTAAGCCGGTAATTCCAGAACCTCAAAAGCCTGTTCAACCCAAAAAAGTTGAACCTAAGGAAGAAGAGGCAATTCTACGTATTGATTCCAAACTGGTCGCTGTACCGGTTTCTGTGACTGATACTGCCGGAGAACCGATTAAGGGATTAAAGCCCGAAGATTTTAAGTTGTTCGAGGAAGGTTCACCGCAGCAGTTGGTTGCGCTTGGTGATCCAGGGCAAACGCCTGTTGAACTGGTACTCGTCTTTGATGCTTCGGGCAGTGTTTTTGAGCGATTTAAATTCCAGCAGGACGCTGCTGCGCGATTTCTTAAACAGGTTTTCAAGCCAAAAGATTCAGTCACTATTTTTTCTATTGGAATGACTTCTCATCTGATACAGCCGCGAACTCTCGCTTTTGATCAGTCTATCGCTGGTTTAATGAAAATTGTACCGACTCGTGAAGGTACTGCATTTTTCGATACTGTTGCGGACGCAGCAAAATATCTTGGAAAAAATGCCGAGCCTGGAACACGTCACGTCATTATCGTTATCTCGGATGGTGAGGATAATAAAAGTGATGATTATCGCTTGCCAAGCGCAATTCAGGAGCTTCAAAGAAGTGATTGCTTATTCTATTCAATTAATCCGAGCGGGCCGTCCATTCGTTTGAATCGAGTAAGCATGCGAGGTCAGGATGGCATGATGGCATTAGCGAAACAAACTGGTGGCGCAGCCTTCTTGCCAGATAAATTTGAAGATTTAGACTTGGTCTTCAAACAAATCGCGACTGAGTTACAAGCACAATATTTATTAGGATATTATTCAACGGATGATCGCTCGGACGGTGGTTTTCGCAAGATTGCTGTGAATGTTCCGGCGCGACCAGAACTGCGAGTGAGAGCGCGTCAGGGATATTACGCGCCAAAAGTATAAACGTTTAGAGTTACGCGTCTACTAAGAGACTTACACGAGTAAACGCGTAACTCTAAGCATATCATCTAGTTTGAAGCAGAATATCTGTCAATCTTTCCGAAGCCGTCACTAAACTTCTTCCCGCCCCATCAAATTGATTTGCCTCAAGCAGTTGAATTGCTTCACTAATTTTCTGCGTTACGCCAGCCAAATTTACAAATTGAACCTGTAATTTGGGATTCGCTTGAAGCACGGTTCCTAATTTATCAATTTGTGTTTTTAACCCCACGACACCACGCACGACGCCATTTTTGTTTTCAGTATTTTTCTCGATCACCGCAGCCGTCAGCTTACTTTTCTTGGCTTGTTCTTCGGCAAATTCCAAGCCATTCATAATCTTTCCATAAATATAAACAAATCGAGTTAATGACTTCACGGTCTCGGCGATCTGCATCGCTTCCATCTGTGTATCGGTTTTAACTGGCTCAACTACTTTTGGGGTGCGCCGAGGCGCAGGCTTTTTCTTTTGGGCGAGGCAGGGAACCATAGTTAAGACAACGACGGCAATAAGCATTAAAGAACGTTTCATGGTATTTCCTTACAATAATTGCCATCTCATTTCGCGCTAGATGGCATAATCTGTTCAGCTTTTTCGGGAACTTTAGATGCGCTTGTCGGGGAAGATTCAGGGATTAACTCAGCGAGTTTAAATGAATAAGATTCAAGGACAGATTTACTCACCTTATAAAGCTCCGATTTTCCTTCTATTTTGATGTAAACATCTTCTTTATCGGCAGGTGAGATGAAGATTTTATAGGTTTTGTTGTCCTTTGTGGTCAGAGTTATTTCTGAGGCGGGTTTAACGATTAACGCGGTTATTCTGGCATCAGTTTGATCAATAATTTCAGTCGCGGAGGTGCTCATGATTGAAAGCAATTTATCAGTTTTCGCTTCTTTGCCTTTTTGTGAGACGGGTTCCAGAATAATCCATTTGCTTTCAGGGTTTTGCTCAACAATGAAAGCGCCATTTGAATTTTTCACTGAAACTTTGGCAATTTCTTCCTGGGACGTTTTGATTATTTGTTTGTTTCGTAAATCGTTTAAGCCTTTAATCGCAGATGCTTCAAGCGAAGCCGGAAGTAAAAGTACGCTGGGGTTCTGATCAATTTTGCCGTAGATGTTGGATTCCGTTGGGTCTTTTTTCCCAAGTGTAACTGTGTGCTGCTCACCATTTTTCAATTTTAAATTGATCATCGCGGCAGGTTGATCAAGTCCTGATCCGCGTTGCAAACTTTCATTCATCGCCAGACTGCGATCAATTGTGATAGCTGCCAGAGCGCTGGTGATTCCTTCGGCGGTCATTGAATCAGCTTCGGTTTTGACGGGTTGCGTGATGCTCCAATTTTTACCGTCGGATTCTAAGGCCACAGTTTGACCTTTGCTCACAATATTCATCGAAGCAATGTCTTCTGATTTGAACTTAAATGCAGGTTTTGAAGTTTCGCCTTCATCGCGTTCTCGTTCGCCTTTGATCTCGTAGAAGTAAACAAAAGCCCCCAGCGCCAAAGCAATTACCAAAGCAATAATTGTACCTTTTTTCATCGTCGCTTCCTCCAGACTACAATTCCTGCAATGATCATTGCGAGCGGCATGAGCACGACCGAAATCCAGAAGAAAATGCTTTGCGCAGCATTGGAAAGTTCGACGTTGCGATTGGTCGGGCCTTTTGGACGAATTGAAATCAGGTCTTCTTCCTGCGCCAGCCAGTTGATTGAATTGACAAAAAAATCAGCATTTCCTGCCGCACGTGAGTACGCATTCGAAGCAAAATCTGAATCCCCGATAACCACTAATCGAGCTTCTTTCTCGCCGATTTTTTTAGTAGCACTAGCTCCAAGCGTCAAAGGCCCTTTAGCGTCAGTCCCGCTATCAAATTTTGCTTCATTGCCTTTAAGATTAGTTTCGCCAAAGCTTTCAGCAGAAGACTTCAAGATTTCAGTAATTGTGATGTCGCCCTTCGTTTCGGCTTTGAGAGAGCGCGCGAGCGGATAAAAAGTCATTGCCCGAAAACCAGTTGTAATCGGGTGTGTCCCGTAGGTTCGCACCAATGGAAGTGCAGGCCCAGCACCGAGCATTTGTCCAACACCACTGGTGTCAACGACGGTGTCGGCACGCGCTTCGATGTTCCATTCTTTGAGCCAATCCGTAATCCCAGCTTCAGAATCAGGATCAAGTCCGACGAAAACTTTTCCACCATCATTCAGATATTTTTTGACGATTTCAATTTCTGCTGGAAGCATTGCTTTCTTCGGGCCGGCGAGAACCGTCACGGCGCATTCCGCCGGAATTTGATTTGAAGTTACGAGATTAATCACTTTGGTTTCGTAGTTGTCGCTCTTCAGTTTTCCGTCAACAAATTGATAGCCCTCAGGCCCCGCTCCAGCTAGTTCATGTTCGCCATGACCATCAATAAAACAAACGGATTTCGCCTTTTCTCGGGTAACTTTCATGATGGCGCTGGTCAGTTTTTCTTCATCTGCTCCTTGCATCAACTTTTCATTTTTTTGGCCGGAGATGACGACGACTTCTCCCGCGCCTTTCATTCCTCGATACTGCTGCGCCATTTCAGGACGCGCTTGCAGGTCAATGCGTTCGTAGGTAATTTTATTGGAAAAATCGCGGTAACGGTCAACCAAACTCGCGACCGGTTCATCGTTTTTACTGAAGTGCAAAACCTTGATGTCGGTCTTTAAGTCTCCAACAATTTTCTTGGTCTGATCGGACAGTGTGAACTGCTTTTCGGTCGTGTAATCAAATTTTTTGTGATGCTGATAACCGAGGTAATTCACGAGCGCGAAGATCGCTACTCCGGCAACAGCGAACACGGAAGCATTGGCTCCGAGGCGCGTCGAACGCTTCTGCGAAGAGTCAATGATTTCCTGATAATTGCTGGCAATATAAAACAGGATCAAAGCCCCACCGGCGATCATTAACGCTCCATTGAGCCGATTAAAAGTTTCAGTGATGTTGTAATGCAGGTAGCCGCCAACCAACGCGGCAATGCCTAAAATCCCAAGATATTTAAATAATTCTTTTCGTTCCATAAATTGTAGCGCAAGCTTTCCAGATGGCGTTTTTGTTAAGAAATACCATTAACAAATAACCAAGTTTTCCCAATATCTCACACTGATGTAATAGGCAATCTGGAAAGATTGCCCTACTTACGCCCGTCTCCAGCGCATCGAATTCAATGACAACCAAGTCAAAAATAACGCGAGAATTGTCAGCGTCACATAAAACACCAGGCTCGTCGTGTCGATCATTCCGCTGGTGAAATCCTGATAATGGCGGATCACGGATAGGTAATTTAGAATTTTTCCTACCGCTGTTCCGGCATTACTGGACAGGGAATTGATGATCCATAAAAACAGGGCGATGGCGAAGGTTACGACTGCAGCGACGATTTGATTTTCAGTCAGCGAAGAGATGAAAGTTCCAATCGCAACCAGCACCGAACCGAGCAGTAAAATCCCTAAATACGAAGCCCACATAATCCGCCACGGAAATGAAGGGTCGCTGTATTTGGCGATGAACAAGTGATAAATAATCGTCGGAGCCATCATGATTGAAAACACTGTCAGCCCCGCGAAATACTTGCCCAGCACGATCTGAAGTTCCGTGATCGGCGAAGTCATTAACATTTCCATTGTGCCGCGTTTTTTCTCTTCAGCGTAGCTTCCCATCGTCAGCATCGGGATCATGAATAACGAAACCGTTGCCGCGAATCCCATCAATTGCTGGATCAGAATGGATGGCACATCAATATCGCCGGATTGCCCCTGCTGCATCGCCTGCATGCGGTATTGCATCACCTGTGTGATGATTTGCGAGAAAATCCCGAAGTAAAAAAGTAATCCGGTGATGGAAAGAAAAACGCCAATCACGATGTAAGCAATCGGAGAAGCGAAATAGCTGCCGAGTTCGCGGCGATAAATTGCAATGATATTTCTCATAAGTAACTAATAAACGTGCATCGTAAAAGTCCCGTTTGCGACTCCGAATGAGCTACAAACGGGACGTTTGTAGTACGCTTTTTTACTTCGCCGTCAGTTGTCTAAACACATCTTCCAGGCTCAGACTTTCTGAGTTTAATTCGTATAATTCAAAACCGCCCGTAACGACTTTTGCAGCAATCTGGCTGCGTAAATCAATACCGGTTTTATTCTCAACCGTGATTGCCAGCAACCCGTTTTTCGGATTCGCTTCGACACTCGTCACGCCTTCAATCGAAGCCAGCGCGGAATGCACGGCTTCCGTTTCGCCTTTGACTAACAAATGCGTACGCTCGCTGCCCGTGCGTTGCTTCGATAAATTCTGCGGCGTATCTTCGGCGACAATCACGCCTTTATTGATGATGACGACGCGTTGGCAGGTTTCTTCGACTTCGGGCAGGATGTGCGTCGAAAGAATAATCGTATGTTCACCCGCCAGCGAATTAATCAGATTACGAACTTCGATGATTTGATTTGGATCAAGCCCGTTGGTCGGTTCATCAAGAATGACGACATCAGGATCGTGCACAATCGCCTGCGCGATGCCGACACGTTGCTTGTAGCCGCGCGACAACCGCTTAATTAAATCTTCCGAACGATCACTGAGCGCAGTCGCTTCCATCGCGTATTCGGTACGTTTTTTGATGTCGCCTGCCGCTACGCCTTTGATTTGCGCGATGAAATGCAGGTAATTGCGAATCGTCATTTCAGGATAGAGAGGCGGGGTCTCCGGCAAATATCCAATGCGTTTTCGCACTTCCAGCGATTGCTCCGCGACATCAAATCCGGCGACGCGAACGGCTCCGCTGGTCGCCGGCAAATATCCCGTGATGATGCGCATTGTCGTAGTCTTTCCGGCTCCATTCGGCCCCAGAAATCCGACGATTTCCCCTTTGTTAATTGTGAATGAAATATCGCTAACGGCTGTGCTGTTACCGTAGCTTTTGGTCAGATGCTCAACTTCGATCAAGTCCGCCTCCGGTGCTATGAAAAGATGTGATTGGTGATGAAAGAGAAATCTTAGCGAGATGTGGGGGCTGCGTCAAGTTGCCTACTAAATCATAGCCGCCGAGCTTGGGTTAAAAATGTGGACTGCAATAAATATCGAAGCGTCGTAGTTTCGTTCTAATCGCCTTACTGACTAAATTGGATTCAAGTCTTTAAAAGGGGAGAACCGTTCGTCTTGACGTGTCAGGACTGGGAGGACGCGACTCGCAGTTAACCATGAAATTCCAGTGACGCTGAGTTACGGACGACCTGTGGGGCGCATTCCGGCGCAATGAATATTAGATTTATCCCACGTATCTCGAAGCTCAGTAATGCGAATCTGAACAATCTATTTTCCGCAAAGAATAAGAACTCCCTTCTTATTTGCTGTGTCATCATAACAATACTGTGGACACTTTTTGAGGCATAATTTCTTGTAAGTTGTTGATTCTACATAGTCGCACGAATTAAATGAAAGTCAGGTATCGGGGCTAACTT
>JAYTCQ010000069.1:0-20101 GCA_043736395.1 Blastocatellia bacterium
TCGCTCAACGGATAAAAGGTACGCCGGGGATAACAGGCTGATCCTGCCCAAGAGTTCACATCGACGGCAGGGTTTGGCACCTCGATGTCGGCTCATCTCATCCTGGGGCTGAAGAAGGTCCCAAGGGTTTGGCTGTTCGCCAATTAAAGAGGTACGTGAGCTGGGTTTAAAACGTCGTGAGACAGTTTGGTCCCTATCTGGTGTGGGCGCAGGAATATTGACGGAATCTGACCTTAGTACGAGAGGACCGGGTTGGACCAACCTCTAGTGTACCAGTTGTCGCGCCAGCGGCACCGCTGGGTAGCTACGTTGGGTAGGGATAAACGCTGAATGCATCTAAGCGTGAAGCCCGACCGAAGATAAGTATTCCCCATGAGACTCGTGGAAGACTACCACGTTGATAGGCTGGGTATGTAAGCACAGTAATGTGTTCAGTTAACCAGTACTAATCAGTCCATCGGCTTGACCATAAGATTTGCTCAGAGCAACTTTGTTCAAGTCACAGCACTTGCGCAAAAAATCTATGATATCTATTCAATTATATAAGTTTTCCGGTGGTCGTATCGGAGGGGTCACACCCGTTCCCATCCCGAACACGGAAGTTAAGCCCTCTTGAGCCGATGGTACTGCGCGGGCAACTGCGTGGGAGAGTAGGTAGCTGCCGGAATTAAATCTATAAAAAACCGCTTTACTATTAATAGTAAAGCGGTTTTTTTGTGTTTATTGATATAAGTTTAAATGAAATCTAGTACAACTTCCACCCTGAAAATTTATGATAGATGAAATTAGATTTCCTGTGTCGTTTACAACACGAATATACAAACAGAATGAGGTCGGCAAAGCCTGCCAAGCGGGAGTTATAGCTTAGGGTTTAAGAATAACGAGGGATGGCAATTTCCACTTTCCTTTGATTCGTTTTAGCATTTCTGTTGAACTTCAATTCATTGTATTTCCAGTTTTTGGTTTGGTGACTTTCTAAGATATTAGCTGAATCATTAGTTCCCCGGCTAAAGATATTTCTAAAACTTTTTCGTAAATTACTCAATTAACCTCTGAATCGCCACCCCTCCTGACAAAACAGATTATAATAAATCGATCAACTTTAGGTCATTCGAACTTACACAATAATTTCTATACCTTGAAGTAGAAAACTTATCTAGCTGCTCGTACGGCTAACATTGATTTAGTAGCAACTCTAACGCAATTCCGTCCTGAGTCTTTGGCTTGATAAAGTGCAAGGTCGGCTGCTTTAAGAACCTGTTCGAGAGATGTCCCACTAGTGGGAAATTCAGCAAGACCGATGCTCATCGTAATTCGAACTTCCTCACCATTATTACTAAATTGTTTGAAAGATAAAGCTGCAATAGAGCGTCGAAGTCTTTCAGCTAATGTTAATGCTTCTCTACTTGTGCCATGCATAATGACAGTAAATTCCTCACCTCCATACCGAGCAATTAGTTCACCTTCGCGTAACGCTGACTTGATTGCTTGAGCAAAATTTCGAAGAACGATATCGCCGGATTCATGACCATAAGTATCATTAAATCTTTTAAAGTGATCAATATCTAACATCATTACGCATAGGGGCCGCTGTTGACGTTCAGCAACAGCAAGTTGCTTACGCAAATAGTCATCCAGATAGCGACGGTTGTGAACCTGAGTTTGCTCGTCCATGAGGGCACGGCCACGTAACAATTCCATATTACGTAGATTATTAATAGCGGAAGCCGATTGATCAACTAAAGCCTTAACAAATTTTTGACGCTCAATATTCCAATAGTCAAGTTGAGGACTAATAAGGTGAAGTGCTCCAGTAGGTTTTCCATTAGAGATAAGAGGGACACAAAATGCAGAGCCATGCTGTTGACCGAAATGACATTCGTTACAAATAAGGTCTTCACTTAAGTCATGAAGAACTATTTCTCTTCCGGCCCGAACAACTCTGCACATAGGAATTTGATAACTATGTGCGGTACCGTCAGACTTTTTATCAGGTAAAGGATAAAGAGTAGCAACAACTCTCAAAGCACTATGATGGGTATCCCAATCAAAAATTAAAGCTTGAGTTAAGTTATAAGACTTAACTTTTTGTAGTAACGCACGATGTATTTCTATTTCTGATTCGCTGGTTTGCAGCATAGTATGGAAATAATAAAGTTCATCAAGCTCACGATTACGCAAAAGTGTAGCTGATTGCCTCTCAGACATTTTTGAGGTCATCTGATTGAAAGCGCGAGCAAGATCAGTTAACTCATTATTCCCTCGCTCCTCAACACGAGGAGCAATAAATCCTAAAGAAAGCCGCTCGGCAGAAAGTAACATCTGCTGCACAGGCGAAATAATGTTATTAAGTAACTTGCGGCTGAAAGTAACCAATAGAAAACTAATAAAAATGCAAAGACAACAAAATAAAGTAGTTGAGAATTGAAGAAGGAATTGAGATTCAGAATTTTTCTTAAGTATCAGTTTTTGCTGGGAAACTACTAATTCCTTAATTAAATTACGTAAAATAATTACATCAGTAGATGAAAAAGAATGTTCAGACAATGATTGTATTTGGATTAAACTTTCAGAACTAGCAAGAATACTTGTAAGTTTGGGTAGATCAGTATTAAGAGCTTCGTGAAAGTTGGATCGAAGCTTGATGGGATTAGATTCATCAGAAAGCTTTTTATCAATAAAAAAAAGTTGATTGATAGATTCACTTATTCTAAGGCTATCGTGATTCAAATTTTGCATTTCCTTGAGGCTGAAGTACGACATCGCAGCCAGGCTAAAGACAACTAGTAAAAATGCATAAGTCCCTAACCTAATCTGAAACCGAAATGAAGCAAGGTGGGCCCAAGCTGAATTTTGTTGAATTTGCATACCAAATATTGGAACGAGTGCAGAGATTAATTTTGCGGTGGCTGCTAAAGGATGAAAAACAAACAGCCGAACGTTAGTTAAAAAATATTAAAACTACTGAATGGGCCAAGTGTACACGAGGTTTAAGATTTGTCAAACCATAGGCTGGGAATAAATTTAGGGAGAAAAAAATCACAATAAGATTCACGTAAATGACAGGTAATTTTGTCAGAACTTTGATTAAGGGTAGAATGAACGAATTGTAAAAATTAATTTTAAAGAATCGGGGTGGGAATATTCTCGACAAAATCATATATTATTTATTAATAGCAATACTAATTATTACTCCATTGCCATACGCAACGGTTGAGACTTGGTCGACAGGATTATGGGAAATATTAATCCTGGCAATTACGATATTGTGGGCGATAGAAATATTTCTAAAAAAAGAAATAAATGTCGACTTCAGTTTATTGGGATACCCGCTGATAGGATTAGTAATCATAGGATTATTTCAATTAATAATCCCAATCACTTCAAGAAAAATATTAACGTATGACTCGTTTGCAACTTGGGACGCAGCGATAAAATTGTTAATTTTAATCATGTTTTTTGGCGTATTTTGTAGCGTTATCAATACAGATCAACGAAGACAAAACGTCGTTAATATAATAATAGTGATGGCTTCGGTGATTGCTTTAATTGGGATTGGACAGAGCTATCTAGGGAAGCTGATATGGCCTCGGGCTAATGCGGGGTATGGGCCATTTGTCAATCGGAACCATTTTGCCGGATTCTGTGTAATGGCGGTGGGATTAGCGGGCGCAAGAGTCATGCTGAGAACAGTCCAGCGTGAAAGAATGGCATTGCATATTTGCTATTTAATAATTATGTGTTCGGGGATTGTTTTAAGTGCATCACGTGGAGGTTTTTTAGCATTGATCGGAGTAGTATTCTTTTTAACCTTAAATTCTGTGAGTAGTAAAAAAAATACTAAAAATGAGAATGGGCAAAGTTTGAAAATACGTTTTGCAGGAACTGCTGTATTGCTGGTAGTGATGGCAGCGGGAGCAATGTTTATCACTAGTTCGGACGATTTAATGCAACGTTTTGCCAATATTCAAGCAGAGACAGAAGAAGGGGAAACTCCCGATCAAAAATTTTCACGAAGCGAATTATGGCAAAACACTTCGAAGATGATTAAAGATCATCCAATTTTTGGGGTAGGACTAGGAGCTTATCAATTTGTTTACCCGCGGTATGATCAAAGTTCTGGAATTTTACGAGCCGAACAAGCTCACAATGATTACCTGCATATAATTGCTGAGACAGGTATAGTCGGATTGATCTTAGTTATAAGTTTTATTGTAATCTTATTCGGGAAAGGCTTTAGTTTGATGCAAACTAAAAATGTCAGGAGACAAGCAGTCATACTAGGATCACTGGCAGGATGTTTCGGAATCGCAATCCATAGTTTTGTGGATTTCAATCTACAGGTTACAAATAATGCGCAATTATTTATAGTATTGGTAGCCTTAGCGACAACAATGCCGATAAAAGAAGACACCGAAAACGATGAAAAAGTTTATGATGATTACACGAGAAGTAATCAGAGTCATCAAAATTTGTTAAGGTAAATTGATAAAAATAAAAGCCAGAAGAAGTCATGGAGATGACTTCTTCTGGCTTTTAAATGTATACATTCAACTGACTACTTCTTATCTTTTGCCCGAGCTGGGGCAACTTGAGTATCGGCAATAAATGCTTCCGCATTAAGCGATTGCTGATCATCAATATGGGCAAGATCGAGAATGTTATGAGCTGATTCGTGAACCAACGCTCCTTCTGATTCCTTTGAAAACGTTAGCTTTCCTGCTTCTTTTGAATAATCAACTAATAACAAATCGCCTAATCCAATTTGCCCTGTAGCAACTAAATTTGATAGAGGGAAAACCAGGAAACGTTCAATCGCACGCTTCAAATGACGAGCCCCATATTTGAAGTCAATACCTTCATCTAATAAAAACTGCTTGGCTTCATCGGTGCATTTGAAAATAAACTTTTCACCAGAGCCACGCATAATACGTTCTTGGACGGCATTTAATTCAATTTCCAGAATTTGTTGCAGATGTTCTTCGCGCAGGCTTCGGAAAACTACAACCTTGTCAATCCGATTCATAAATTCTGGTGAGAACTTCCGCCGAGCAGCTTCCTGCGCAGTACGATAAATCTTTTGATCAATGTCACCGGGGTCAACACCTGGTTTCGGAGCAAAGCCGATACCGCCTGAAATCATTTCACTCATTTCACGAGCACCAAGATTTGAAGTCATGATGACGATTGAGCTGGAAAAATCTACACGACGATTATCGCCGAGTGTGAGAGTTGCCTTGTCGAGAATGCCTAAGAGCAATTGCCAGAGGGCGTCACTCGCTTTTTCAATTTCATCGAAAAGGACGAGAGAAAACTTGAGTGTTTCTGTATGAGAACGATCAATATTTTCCTGCGTTAACATCGGTGAAGTTTCGCGGTGACCCAGATAGCCTGGAGGCGAGCCAATCAATTTGGCAATTTCGTGCGAATGTTGAAATTCGGCACAATCAATTTTAGTGACAAGATTGGAATCGCCAAATAAAACTTCGGCTGCCGCTTCGACCACACGAGTTTTTCCAGAACCGGTTGGACCAAGGAAAAGCATCGTGCCAATCGGACGACCAGGGTGCGCAAGACCCGCCAGAAAGATTTGATAAAGTTGCGTCATGCGACGAATTGCGCGTTCCTGACCAACAATGCGCGATGAAAGTTTGTCTTCAAATTCTTGAGCGCGCGGGCTTTTCAAGTCAGGATTTAAAAAATTTGGTGTGGTAGCTGATTTTTGTCCGCTTTGATTCATATGCTTTTTCTCCTCTGCCGCAAACACGCAATAAAACGCGACGCGCTGGTTTCGGAAAACAGTTTCGGTTCAGAACAGTTATATTACTAATAACTGACAATCACCGCTACAATTGTTTTGTGATTGCGTTATTTTAGATGATAACTAATAAAAAAAAGTTGTGTAAGAACTAGGTACCGGGGATGAATCGTATGTTCTTCGTTTTGTGTGTGAAAGTGATGAATTACCTCTTACAAAACCGTCTCGGACATTTTTAATAATATTTTTTCAGTCAATAATTTTTATGAATAAGTCGCCCGAACGAATTGTTGAACTAACTGGGTAATACCAGTGATAGCCGTACCCACGACTACCGAATAAGCACCAGCATCAAAAGCGCGACGTAAATCATCAGGGGAGGCCACGCCACCTTCACAAATAACCGGAACAGATAATTTACTGGCAAGACTTTCCAGTAAATTTAGCGCCGGGAGTGAAGTATCTTTTGATTCGGCAGTGTAGCCGCATAGGGTAGTTGCTACAATGTCTGCGCCACAATCTGCTGCAAATAATCCTTCCTCAAAAGTAGAAATATCGGCCATCACAGGTCGTTGCAACTGTTTCCTGATCTGAGGAATTAATGCTTCGATTTTTTCGCCTTGGGGTCGTGGGCGGCGAGTAGCATCAAGGGCAATAATGTCAGAACCGCTTCGCGCAAGTTGTTCGGCGATAGCAAAAGTCGGAGTAATATATACGTCAAAACCGTTAGTCACGACTTTTTCTATCCCAATAATAGGAATTGAAATTCTTTGACGCGCAGCTTGAATATTGGCAGCGTAATTCAGTCGAACTCCAGCCGCGCCTTGTTGTTCAGCAGTCAATGCCATCGCACTAATAATTTCAGGTTCGTTAAGTGGCGAGCCTAATGGTGCCTGACAGGAGACGATTAATTTTCCGCGCAGTTGTTCAAAATTCATCGGGTCAATTCAACCTTGCAAATTTGCTAGTAGATTCTTGGTTATTTTTCTATTTGCCTGACGATAAGCGAGAAGTAGCGCGCCAATATCCGGCGTAAAAACCGGAGCTGCAACATGAGCCTTCGGTAATAATTCTTTGACCAGAACTTTAAATTGTTTGAGTAAAAATTTGCTCAGGAAAACGCCGCCTCCGTATGAAATTTGAATACGTTTGTTGGTTGCGCCAAGTTGAAACGCGGTAGCTTGTGCAAGTTCAGCTAAATCATTTGCTGCCTGATTAAATAATCCAATTGCTACTTCGTCACCAAGTTTTACAAGCCGATCAATCCGTTTAGAAAATGAAGCCAATTGTTCACGGGAAATGATTCCAGCATAAAAATCTTCAGCAATATCTTTAAATTGATGACGCTTGAAGTGTGTGAGCAGTGCAGATTTAAAAATTTGATCTTCAAACAATCCACGGTCTTCATTATGAATTGCCAGACGCAAAGATTCCTTACCTATCCAAAATCCACTTCCTTCGTCACCAAAAATATAACCATTCCCGCCAACTCTTACTTCACGACGACTGGCTTTACTAATCTGCATCTCGCCATAAGCTACGGAGCCAGTTCCTGCTAAAACAATAATTCCATCGGCTCCTGCCAGCGCACCAGCCAACGCGCCGGGAGCATCGTGACCAACCACCAGATTTTCCGCATTAAGAATTTGCTCAACAATTGCAATTTTATCTTCAGGTTCGCCGGTCATCGCTAAATGAGCGCTGTGAAAATAAAAATCACCAATTGCGCCGCGATCCATTAACCCGGCTGCTCGCAAAGCATCGCTGACGGACTCACTGACCGCGCGTTCCAATCGTTCACGTCCTCCAGGTTGACGCGTATGATTCGACGCTCCCGAAAGTCCGCGACCCAGAATCACGCCATCAGCATTCGCAATTAATGCTGTGGTGTGGCTTTGTCCTCCATCAATTCCCAAGTAGTAAGGTTCGTAGTCCATTCGTCAATCTGTCGCAAAATTTCTTCGAAAACCTGTGGCGCAAAAGGTAATCCTGTTAAAGCCTGTGCGAAATTATGGGCCTGAGCTTCAACTATTTTTCCTGACGGTTGCTGCGCTAAAATATGATAAAGCTCGTGAGCAATGATGATTTCTTTTAAGGAAAACTCCGTGAACCAATCGCGATATTTGTCAGGGGCTTTTGTTGCACAAGCTGTGAGTTTTTCAATTGCAGTTAAATTTATTGTTATGCCTGGCGGTTGCAAAAAAGCTTCGGCTAAATAAATGACACGTCCAAAAGCGAGTGGGAGTCTTTCATATTTGATGGGTATTGCGCAAGCGGCAGCGATCTGCGAAGGGAGAAGATGACGGGGAGAAATGGAGAATGGGGGACGGGGTGAATCCTTTATTAATGTTTCAGGTTGCTCACCGAATCCCCCATTCCCCCTGTCCCCCACTCTCCGGTTCTCTCCGTCGCTAATTTCCTCAACGCGGTCGTTTATCTTCAAATTTTTCAGGATCAATCGGACGATTGACGGCAAAGTTTGTAAATTCGATTTCTTCAACTAATTGACCATTATGAAAGGTTGAAATTTTTGTTGGTAACTTAAGGCCGTTCACGATGCGATGTTCTGACATTCGCATTTCGACGGAGACCGGTTGCGGAGGCTTTGCCCGCGCGATTCTTTCCTGCCTGGCTCTGAGAAATGTTGCCCGTGTAAACCTTCGATCAAAACTTGCGACAGAAACTATGACAGGTTCTCGGTGCGGTGCCACAATTGTTTCAAGCAAAGCGAGAGGTAAGTGTGTTTGACGATCTAATGTCATCAAAGTTTTATATCCGTCAGAGTCACGGACGGCAATCACATCAGGCGTGCCGACTTCAGTAGAGTCAATGCCGCCGTAACTGAATTCAAAAGGCCATCCCGGCAATGATCGCAATAACCACGCCAGTGTAAAGCGTGAAATTGAAACTTTTACCGCTTGTAATTGCTTCGCCAGATTTTTCTCGACTTCATTTGCATCAACAACGCGGCGATTATCCTGCGTCGAAGGTGCGACCGGGATTGGATGTACCCAGGTTTCTTTACCATTGATGATTTGCAGAAAATCGAAGTTCGTATCGTAAATCGTATTCCCTTTTTCGCGGAGCCGGAATTTATCAGGAAACTCAAAATCAAATTCCACTTTGCTGGTCAGTATTTTTTGCTTTTCCTGTACTTTGTCTGGCGCCGTGACTAAAGCGTATTTCGTTGGACGGCGAACTTTTCCAGAAGCAGAAAGCGTTTGAATATTTGTGTTGCCAAGCACGGCGCGAGCCTGATTGAGTAAGGTCATCGCATGAGTTTTTGCATCATGTGGCGCAGGTTGCGCGATTACAGTGACAGCCAAAGTTAGCCAGATAATTATGGGGGAAAAACGCATAATGCAAAGTCAGTGCTAATCTAAATCGTAGTACTTGCTTGATTCGCTGGATTTACTATCAGCCAAATCACATAAGCGGCGAAACCCCGCCAGCATAATAAGCCACCCATCTTCACCTACAGTTTCAATCACTTTACGTTTAATTGTGGGGCGATCCACGAGCTTTTCCTGCTGTAGTAAATAAACAATATCGTCGAGGTCTTTTTGTCGTCCGGCATTGAATTTAAGGATCACTAACCATTCAGGGGTCACAATTCTTAAGCCGTTTGGAAGCTGTACCGCTTCTTTTAAAGCGGCGCGATAATATTTTTGGTAACCATCACTGCGAACAATCCAATCCATTTGAACGGCATATTTTCCAACTTGCAAAGTGTAGCAACTACCGCCAAATGTTAATGGATGTTCAGGTGTTAGAGAAAGATGCTGAGAAGCAATAATATCAACATCTTTTGTCATCCTTGGACTGCCGTAAAGATGCATCGCCAACCCACCAGCGACTGCCCAATCAATCTCTTCTTGCGCAGCTAGTTGCCCAGCTTGATGCGCAGCGTCAACGCCAGTTTCAGTTGAAATCATTGGTTGTGCGACACTTTGCAAAACTCTATTAACGATGCGCTGATATTCACTTTCACTCATGATGGTTACCTGAGCATTTTATTTTGGACACGCGATCACAATTAATTTAGTAATTGAATCAAGTGAGCGCAATTCAACTTCGGTGAGCGCCAGAACCTGATCCAAATCAGCCAGCCCTGAAAAATTTGCCAGCCTTGATCCGTACAAAACAAAAATGTCCGGGATGGCACGACCTGCATCACCAAAGTCGGTAAATTTCTCAACCGCTTCAATAAGCTTGTCTTTAAGCTGTGGCAATAAACAAGTATGAATGTGCGCAGTACTGCGTTGCAAACGAATCACGCCTGATGAATCCAAAACACGTAATATTTCGCGCTGCGATTTTATTAATCCAAAAAAGGAATTCGTTTTTTGCGAACCCGTAAAGGCCAGCCAGTTACCCGCTTCTGCTGCCAGGTTTATTTCACTCGCATCCATCCGCATCGAATTCGCAGCAATTATTCGACAATGCGCAAGCCCCTGATTTTGCTGGCTCTCGTCGCGCTTGCGCAGTTCCGTCGTACCCATCGCTGTCGCACGAACTAAATTTCTGCGCTTATCAACTTCAACTTGTACTTCGATGCTGTCAGCGACTGCGCCTGCTTTCATCGCGGCTTCAGTCGCCTCGCGGCGCACCTTCAAAATATCTTCAGGAGTCGGGTCAACAATATTGCGTTCAATTGTATCGCGTACCATCGCCATCGCGACACCGATGGGAGAAATGACTTCTGCATTGCGAGCGATGCGATGATCGAGCTTCATGAGTTCTGCGGTGTAGGGAACAAGCGAAGCCGCGCCTCCTCCGCCACCAACTAAGACCACCTGTTCGCGGTCAAGCTGGTATTCAGAAATTAATTCTTCAATTGTATTGGCAACTTTGCGACAACCAATTTCCAAAATGTGTTGAGCCAGACTCTCAGCACTTTCTTTTGATGACAGCGATTCAGCTAATTTTTCGAAAGCAATTTTTGTAACTTCCTGATTACCAATCGAAAAATTTTCCGGCTTTACGTAGCCCAAAAAATTTGCAGCGCACGTTGTCGTGATAGCAAATCCATGACCGCCTTTAGTTCTAAACAAAACGTGATCATCAGCATCACTCTTTGTTGGTTTGATAAATTCGATTGAAGCGTGGCGTAATTCTTCCGGCTCAGCAAAGCACGTGTAACCTAAACCTGCGATATGTGCGCTGCGCGGCCCAACATCAATAATTTTATTTTCTGTTTGCGAAGCCCGAATCATCGAACCACCACCCACGCCCATCGTCCGCACATCAAGCGTATTCAAATACATTCGATGACCGTTGAGTTTTGCCGGGCGAGTCATTGGCGCGCCGTCACGAATGACGGAAATATCTGCGGAAGTTCCGCCGACTTCGATGAAAATTCCATCGCTCACGCGTTCGTGCATGAGTGCTCCGGCGATGCCTGCGGCGGGGCCTGAAAGCATTGTTAATATTGGTCGGCGATGCACTTCGGCGACGCTCATCACGCCACCATCTGAACGCATAATCATGAGCGGCGCAGTGATGCCGGAGGATTTTACGCAGGCGTCCGTCATCTCCGCCGTCGCAATCATCTTCGGCAAAATTGCAGCATTGATCACAGCGGTTCGCGTGCGTACTCGCAATCCGTAAAGGCTGCTGACTTCGTGACCACTCGTCGCTTGCAGTCCGGATTCTTTCGCGAGGGCGACAATATTTTCTTCGTGAATTGTACGATCTACGCTGAAGGCTTCGCTGGCAACAATGACTTCGATGCCGCGCTGTTTCAGTGAATCGAGAGCTGTTTGAATATCATTTTTTGAATTAATAAATACGTGATCAGCAGTAAGAAATTTATTTGGAGCCAATTTTATCGGAGGAATTTTGCTGGCGCGTTTCGCAAGCAAAGCCTCAATTCCATTGCCGATTCCCAGCACTGCAACTTTCGCGACATCACCTTCAAGCAAAGCATTCGTCGCCTGCGTAGTGCTGTGCGCAATGAACGCGACTTCGTCAGGCTGAAGATTGAATTGCTGCATTGCACGTTCCAGCGCGGTGATGATGCCGAGCGCAACGCCTTCGTGCGCGTCGTGTGAAGTCGGAAATTTCAACTGCCCGATCAGCGCGTGAGATTCATTATCAATCACAACTACATCGGTGAAGGTTCCGCCAACGTCAATGCCAATTCGGACTTTCATCTTAGGTATAAAATACTGGCAGCAATCAATCCCACAACACAAATCGCAACCTTAAAAATGAGTGTTTGCTTCGTCGTTTCTTCGACAGGCATGCCGACGTAATTTGCTACCCAGACGTTGTGTGTATTGGTCGGGTCACACGCATTTTGCACTTGGACTAGACACATTACAGCGGCAACTAAAGCAGGCGCGGGCAATAATCCAAGCGAGGCGATCAATGAGAAGATGCCAATGCCAAGCCCGTAAATATTGAGTGGACCGCGATACAGTGCGAGCGGCGAAAGCAATCCAAAAAATAAAACGTAAACAATCGGTGAACTGAAATTGATATTTTGGATGAGCGGTTGCAACGCTTCTTTCACGGCGGTCAGGCGCGTAGCTGTCAGGAGCATTCCAATTCCAATCATCAAAATTATGGCTGGCGCAACGTCTTCTAATCCTTTGACGGCGGCACTGGTGAGCTGCTTAACGATTTCTTTGGGGCGCGTGATGAGGACTCCGATCACAGCGCTGATGATGAAGGATGGCAGCACTTGCCATCCAATTGCCAAATGCAAAATCAACGGTAAAATTGGCAGCAATAAGGCAATCAGCATCACATCACTTTTTTTCTTGTCTTCATCAAGGTGAACTGCCCAAGCCCCGTATTTATTCATCTTTCGTGAAGCGATGATTAAAAAAATCACGACGGCAATGGCGTCAATCACAAACAAAACAAGCGCGAAATTTTTGATGGATTGCTTATCAATTTTGAAGGTGTCCTGATAAAACTTCCACGCAGCGATATTGAAAACGTAGCCCAACCCGTACGCCAGAATAAATAAAATCCCAGCCAATTTTCGCGGCACTCCGATGCTCATCATAATGGGTAAGGCTAAGCCTCCAACCATAATAATTGCGCCCAGTCCGGTTAGCGTTGTGAACAACAAGGCGATGCCGATCATCAGCGTTACGGCTACGGCTAAAGGTTGATCGCCGCCGAATTCTGCAGCGCGTTTGATGATGCCTTCGGCGACGCCGGTTTGCATGACGACGCGACCGAGCATGGCTCCGGCTAAAACGGTGAGATAAGATTCGACTAAAAGTTTCGCTCCGCCCGCTACGACGTCGTTGAGGATTGAATTAAACGGAGCGCGTGCGACCAATGCAAAACAAATTGCCATCGCCGGAATTGCCAGAATTGCTGGCATTTTTCGCGAAATCATTAACGCCGCGAACATTGTGAAGATGAGAATAATGAGTGCGGCGGTCATAGATAATTACTTGGAAAATTACTGGATCGTGGTGTCAAATTTATACTCAATGGTAACTTCAAAAGTTCTCGGCCAGGGCAAATAAATCTTTAGTCCCGTCAATTGATTAATTCTCAGCTCACGCTTGGCTCCATTGAAAAATCCCAGCGGATAACTCTTCCCTTTAAAATTTTCAGCAAAAAACGTTTCGATCAACGGCTGTAATTTTTCCTGCATTTGTTTGTTCACACGGTTGTAAGGATCAATTGGAAATTCATCGGTCGGAACGGCAGGAGGCTTACGCAGTTGCTGATTAATCTCAAGGCGGACGATGTCGTGATAAAGATAATCTCCGGCAAAACGATGTAATAAAAATTCAAGATGCGCTTTAGTGGATCGCGCTGAGCGTTCTGGCGAGTCTATCAATTGGTTGGAAAAAATACGCATATTTGCCGCCGGAATTGCTGTGCCGAGTGTGTTCCCCGCCGTATTCCATGCTGCATATCCGGTTAATTTATCAAATAATTTTTCGGTCTTCAGAATTGAAATTAATCGTTCATCCGCGCCGCTGAAATGTGGAGCAGGGAATAACACATCTGCCAGCGCAGTGGCTTTACCCGCTTTCAGATCAGCCACCAAATTTTTGCTGAACGCCGTGAATTCGGCAAGGTTGGTTTCAGGAGCATTCACGTAAAGCGTGTAATCAGCGGCTTCAGAGGCATTCACTAATTGTCCACCCGCAGCTTTGATTTGATTTTCGACGGTGAATTCCAACGGATGATCTTCGTACGGTGCAATAATTTTCCGACCTTTTTCAGAGGAATACACGACAGCGATTTTTATTTTTTGTTTGGTTTTATCAAGCACTGCGCGGCTGACTAATGATAATGAGCCTTCGTCCGCGCCGTTGTAAATCGGGACTTCATCGGTGAAGCCTAAGCCTTTCAGTTTCTCGCGTAAAATTACCTGATCGTGCCGATGCAGACCGAATTCACGGGCGTCGTCTTGCAAGAAAATTAAATTGTCTATGATGCGATCTTCGTACAATTTAATCATCGCCAAATTTATTTGCAGATCGCGGTGTCTGGCTTCGAGGTAATTATCAATCAGTCTGCGATCCAGTTTTTGCTTAAGTTTTTCCAGTTCTTCCGCAAGTTTGGCATCTTTTGTTTTAGGAACCCGATCCATCAATTCAGCCCAGCGCGACAAATCATCGCGCCAAATTCTTGTGCTTGAACTGGCAGTCGGCGCGACACGCATCAGCACATTGAAAGCATAAATTGGTAAGTCGGGATATTTGCTTTTCAGCGTCCGAAAAAAATCGAGACGACTCCGCGCATCAGCCGTCGTGACGTCAGGTACGCGCGAAGCTACGAGTCCGCCATAGGTCAGCATATCAACCGAAATCACGACGGCATCTACCTTGGAATAATCAATTAATCCTAACCATTTGCGGATTTTTTCGGTGTCGCCGGGAGTCGTGAATCGCCCCAACATTTCAGTAGGAGGCATCACGACTTCGTAATCTGCGATGGCACCGATCATCTGTGCGAATTGAGCCACAGCCGGGCGATCATCAATGGGAATCAGCACAATCCGTCCGGTTGGCGCATTCGGATTACGGGGAGGAGGCTTCACCGGGATGGGCTTAAAATCTTCAACCGGCTCTGGAGTTTTAGGTGTGGGAGTTTGTGTTGTCGCAGGTTTTTTTCGGGCGACGGGCTTGGCTTTTTTTTGTGCTTGCAAGGGAAGAACAAGCAGGAAAATAAAAAGTGCAGAAAGAATAAATTTGAATTTGTGCATAGTCACAAAATGCTATGACCAGAATGACAAGTCAAATCACGTGCCGCCGCACTCATCATTTTCAAGCGACAATAATATACGTATTCAGACCACCACTGACTTCTGAAAAATCTTTGGCGTAGGTGACTTCGACCGGACGGAAAGATTTGATCAGCTCGCCCATTTCTGCGGCGGTAACAAAGCCGTCTTCGGGATGTGCGATAGCCCATTTTGAAATGTGGCTGGCATTTTCGAGAAACTTCCCAATTAAATCTAAATATCGTCCTTTAGAAACTACATGGTCTCCAAAGCCGCTGACCTGTTGTAAGGTTTCATCGAAGCCGTCGGCCTTGCCGCGAATCCAGACTTCACGCCAGCCACAAACGGATTTGCGGTTTGTGACCAGACCGTCAGGACGTGGAAAAGTTGCGTACATTAGCTCGGCTTTGACCGCGCCGATAAACTTTGTAGCTTCAAAATTGAAGCTGCGATTTTCTTTTTCGTTGTTGGTAACTTTACGTTGCTGGCGATGGAGCACTTCAAAGACTTCAGAGAGCGGGCGACGCAATTCAGCTGTTTCTTCAGTGAACGAATGAACGTAATCGCCAACACCAAGCGCGTGGTAATACGCGAGCGCACGTTGATGCGGATTTTCGATTTGCTGAATATTGACCCAGATATTATCGAACCACCAGGCATCCATTTCGCTGAGATATTCGCGGAGCGCAGGATTATTCATCTTGCGACGCGGCACGTAAGCGTTATCCAGAATATGCGCGACGTCAGATTCGCTTAGCGTTTCGTTTTGATTTTCGACCAGTGCGCGCGAAGTCCACCATGACCATTGGCACAGGTCATTACTGAAGACTTGTTTTCCCCAGAATTTAAGATACCAATCCAGATCGGGCTGTCCGGAAAAAGGAATGGCTACGGAATTAAATTTGATGCGGCGCAAAACGCTAAGTTCGTATCCTAACCAACGACGATTTTTCATAACGATAAGTTAAGCCAACTTGGTGGCCTCAGCCAACCGGCTTCTTCAAGGCAGCCTCATTCATGGCTCTTTTTTATTTCGGTGCTATCTTTGAGAATTTAGAATTTCAAGGAATGCTTTGACCACGCGCGGATCTAATTCGATGCCGGCACTATCTGCAATGATTTGACGGGCAGTGGCTTCATCGTATTTTTCGCGGTACGGGCGATCTGCCACTAAGGCGCAATAAGTGTCAACAACACGGAGAATACGCGCTCCAATCGGAATGGATTCGCCTTCTAAACTGTCAGGATAACCGCGGCCATTCCACCATTCATGATGCCAACGAATCAGAAGCTGGGATTGCCGTAATAATTCACGTTGCGCGGCGGCCTGTTCACCTAAGATCGGATGACGCCATAAATCCAGTCGCTCATCCCACGTTAATTCACCTTTGCGGGAAAGGTAATCACGTTTCATGACGCGTTCACCGAGGTCGTGTGCCAGAGCCGCTTGCCGGAGGGCAGTCAGGTCTGCATCACGTAAACCCAGATGATGGCCTAAGGCTTCAGCCATTCTTGCGAGCATCACTCCGTGCGGAATGGTATAGGCTTCAACTTGATCAATTTCTGAGGCGAGTTCGGTGAGTTGCGCTTCGATCACCTGGCGGGCAACTTGTTCGGCGCTGACTTCAGCGGTAACGATACGCTGACTCTGCATTAGTAGATTTTCTCCTTCATCCGTCAATTAACTTTCCAC
Organism: Blastocatellia bacterium; assembly: GCA_043736395.1. GTDB lineage: Bacteria > Acidobacteriota > Blastocatellia > RBC074 > RBC074 > JAFDVL01. The sequence goes on from JAYTCQ010000069.1 coordinate 16,660, forward strand.
ACCTTTATAACAAATTTGCAGCCCGGCTGAAAATCCTTGACCAAAAACCTTGTCTTTTCGGAGTTGCGCGTCTCGCAAAATTGGTGCTATGGACAGTTTTCATGGAGTCTTTTCTGAGGCTGACAACTTCTTCCAAAGCCATCATGGCAGCACGATCTTGTGGATCAATCTTCAGCGCCATCGTAAATTGCTGTTCCGCGCGAACCAATTTTCCCATCCCGCGATAATAGCTGCCTAGTTGCAAATGGTAAAACAAGTTGTTTGGCTCAAGTTCAGTGGCACGTAGAAAATGTTGTTCTGCCTGATCGCGACGAAAAGGATTCTTTTCGAGTAATAAAGCTAATTCACCGTGATAACGAGCGCTATCGGGAGCCAAAGTCACTGCATCCGTTAAAGCGCTCACCGCCGCATCATACTCACCCTTAATTTGGTGAGCTAATGACTGCCGGTGCCGGGCATCAGCGAGATGTGCCTGGCGATTCTGATTTTCTCCATTAAAACCTTGTTCGGTTGGAATTTTTTCAATTGAAGTTTTGACGCGCGCAGAAAAAACGGGGCGTTGACGATTCGAAGGTTGATAACGTTTCGTGTTATTCGAAATAATTTCATTCAACAACGCGTGCTCAATTGCCGTCTCATAAGAAGCGCGAATTGCCATCAGCAAATCACTCAATGTATTCAAAGTGACGACGTCAGCGAACTGATGATAGCGATCTGGATGATAATTGTTCACTAAAATCCGATAGGAATGCTTGACGTCGGTAGTTGTCGCTCCGGATTTTAATCCTAATACAGCGTAATCATCTTCAGCAGAAGCCAGCGTCTGCCGCATTTGTTTGATGTCGCGTTTGACTTCAGCAAGCTTGCGACGAAGAGCAGTTTCAGGGTCTTCTCGCAATGGAAAAGCCAGTGCCATTGACGCGTCTTGATGTGTGGTTTCCGGTTCAGTTGTCTTGCCAAATCCAGCCGCCATCATCGCAGCTTTCGTTGTGGTATGAATTAATAAGGGATTTTCCGCCGGGGACAAAGCGGTTGTGAAATCAATTAAACCGATGCAATGTAATCCATAAAGTTGTTGATTGATTTCCCGTGAGCTTTCATCCAGTTTTCCACTTTCAACCAGAATCGAAAGGTTGCGGGGCTGATTCAAACAGCTCAAAACAAATTCAGTAAAGGCCTGAAATTTTATTTCGGTCAGCGGTGGATGCTCAGTTGAAATCCAAGTTCGAGAATCCGCCACCAAAGTTTCAAACGAATCCGGCAGCTGAGCCTGCAAGACACCCTCCAGAATCATTTCTTTCGTTGTGATCCCAAGGTTGCCACCCGCCACGGCTTCGGACTCGACAAAACGATATTCACCGCTTGTCCATTCACATAATGAATTAAAGATTGATTTGACGTGTTCAATTCTTAGGTGATTAAGCTCCGCCGCTGAAACACAGCCGTGAGCAACCAGCGATTCACTGAAAGAGCGACCGTTCACTACTTCAATTTGAATCTGTCGCGATTGCTCTGGAGTGACACGCCCACCACGAACCAGAATGGCCAAAGCGGAGTCAATCGCCAGATTGCTGGCGGCGGCATAAACTTCGCCTTTTGATAAATAAACAATTCGCTCAACTGGCTTTTCAAGCCTCACGTCGGTGAGGCGTAGACTACCAGTTAACCCCAGTTGATGGATAGTACCAACCAAGGCTACAAATGAAGACTCTTCTAGTTTTCCCGTAGTTTTAAATTTCGAGATCATGTCTGCTCTTTACAGTGGGGGCAGAAGCTGTCTTTGGTTAACGCCGGAACATCATTACTTCGTATTAATTTATTTCAACAAGTTATATTTTACAACAAATACACATTGGCTGGTAGTAAATTGTTACATTGTTTCCACAGGTCTGTTTAAAGATAAGATGTCAGATGACGTGATGAATTCTGTCTCTTCTCTCTTGATTGCCGTGCCACAATTTCGTACAGTACGTGCGTTGTGTTCCCGTAGCTCAGTGGATAGAGCACCTGCCTTCTAAGCAGGGGGTCGCTGGTTCGAGCCCAGCCGGGAATACCATTTCTTTTTCACCACTTAAAATTCCCAGACGTATTTTTGACCGAATTTTTCCAGAACTAAAAAGGAACAGCATGTTGCATCTGATCTCCGCCCTTGGATTTTTTGCTTTCGCCGGAATTGCCTGGCTGCTTTCTGCCCACCGCCGCAAAGTCAATTGGCGCACAATTGCCTGGGGAATGGGATTGCAACTGTTCATCGGACTGTTAATTTTTCGTCTCCCGATTTCGCGCCAGATTTTTCTAAAACTTAACGATGGCGTGATGGCTTTGTTGGAAGTTTCCAAAGCCGGATCAAATTTCCTGTTCGGCCCGCTTGCCGCAGGCCCTGGAGAGCCGGGATCAGTTGGTTTTATTCTCGCGTTTCAAGCATTGCCCATTGCCGTTTTCTTTTCTGCTTTGTCAGCCGCGCTTTATCATTTGAATGTGTTGCAATTCATCGTCCGAGCTTTTGCAAAACTTTTTCATCGGACAATGAAAATCAGCGGAGCCGAAAGTCTATGCGGAGCTGCAAATATTTTTGTTGGAGTTGAATCAGCATTAGTCGTTCGACCATATCTGGCAAAAATGACGCGCTCGGAATTGTTATGCGTATTGAGTACGGGAATGGCGACGGCGGCTTCGACTACGCTGGGAATTTATACGTTATTGCTGAGTAAATCCTTCCCAAATATTGCCGGGCATTTGTTGTCAGCGTCGGTGATTGCGATTCCCGCTTCGGTCGTAATGGCAAAATTATTATTGCCGGAAACGGAAACGCCTGAAACTGCTGGATCAATTCCGGCTGAAGATCAATCTACGCGTTCGAGCAATTTAATGAGCGCAATAATCGAAGGCGCAAACGACGGATTAAAATTAGCAGTTGGCATTGCGACTCTGCTCGTTGCGATTCTGGCGCTTGTTGCTTTGTGTGACAAATTGATTGGATGGCCTAGCCAGATGCTTGGATTATCCGAACCTCTTTCAATCACAAAAATTCTGAGCTGGGTTTTTTATCCGCTGGTTGCTTTACTTGGAATTGCACGTGCTGATCTCGCCGAAGCCGCGCGTTTATTGGGTGAACGCGTCATCTTAACCGAAGTTGTAGCGTATCAGGATTTAGCGCAAATGGTAACAAGCGGACAAATCACCGATCCGCGAACAGTAGTGATTTTGAGCTATGCTTTATGCGGTTTTGCGCACGTTGCTTCGGTAGCAATTTTCGTGGGCGGCACGGCAGCATTAGTTCCTTCGCGTCGTGATGATTTGGCGAGCTTGGGATTTCGAGCTTTGTTAGCAGCGACGTTAGGGACGTTGATGACCGGATGTGTGGCGGGAATTTTTAGCGATGGACAAGGCGTGTTGTTAGGAATGAAGTAATAAATGCAGAAGCCCGCACGTGGTAAGGGCG